>NZ_JBPAOH010000024.1:0-74109 GCF_050875635.1 Tolypothrix sp. VBCCA 56010 | reverse complement strand
CGCAGTGCGGTGCAAAGCAGAAAATGCCGTTAAATATTCGCACTTACACCTGTGGAAGTTGTGGTTCCCAAAGAGATCGGGATGAAAACGCTGCATACAATTTGTGTTTGTATGGTTGGAATCAATTATTTCCTTCAGTAATAATCGGAGAGTTACCCGGTTCTGGTCGTGGAGGGTTAAAGATGCCGACATCACCCGTTGAAACGATAAAAGAGTAAGAGGATGACATGGTTTGTCCGGGTTTATCCTACGAAATTATAACTGTTACTGAACAACTTACCCGATTCACAGCTGATAAAATTCTCAAAAATGCTTGCGATCGCGTTGGGTTTGTTGGGGTCAGTACCCTACGCCACATTCTGTGAAATATCTGGATATAACGACTTGGCAACGGGAGCAACGCTATCTGGAAGTTAGCCCACAACGACGAAAAGCTGTTTCTTTTATTGGGTTTTGATAAGTAGGAATTATTTTTATGAGTACACTTTTAGACCAACCCACACAAGAAAAACTCGTAATTCTAAGAGATATTTCTTGGGAGCAATTCAAAGGTATTGAAGCACAGCTAAAGGATAACCGTAATGTCCGACTATCTTATTTATCAGGAATTTTAGAAATTATGTCGCCCATTGGAGATAAGCACGAAAAAGTCAAAACAACTCTCGGTTATTTGCTAGAAGCTTATATGAGAGTAAAAGGCATTCGGTTCTATGGTCGCGGCGGTTTCACTTTAGAAGAACAAGGGACAGCTTCTGGCACACCTGATGAGTCTTATTGCATCGGCACTGATAAAGAAACTCCAGACATTGTTATTGAAATTATTGTCACCAGTGGAACCATTAACAGAAAGGAACTTTATAAACCCAAAAAAGTACCTGAAGTTTGGTTTTGGAAATCTAACGAAATAAAAATATTCCGCCTTACCGAACAAAGTGAATATGAAGAAGTAGACCGTAGTGGATTTTTCCCAGATTTAGACCCAAATTTGTTATTGCAATATATTGCAATGCCTGACCAGTACGATGCTGTTCAAGAGTTTGAGCGCGTTATCCGACGTACAGATTAACGCCTTCCCCTCATCACTTCTTTAAGCGCCAAGGGATTAAAATCTAAAATCTTTCCAGATGTAAATAATTGATATCCGGCTGAAAACGAGCCAGTAGCCAACAAGAAAGAAAAAAGAGTCATCGGCACAATTGCAACACCTCCCCTGGCAATTGAAATTGCTACTCCGATTCCTATCAGCCCCGTTGTAGCATCTGCCGTGAAAGGGTAAGAAAAACCCTTCTGCTTTAACTTTTTTTCTTTGCCTAAGATTGCACTCACTTAATGAGTGCAAGAGGTCTATTAACGAATTATTGACAGTGAATGCACGCGGACAAAGAAGCCCTTTTCCCTTTTCCCCTGCTCAAATTGCCCTATGCCCTATGCCCAATGCCCCATGCCCAATGCCCTATGCCCAATGCCCTAGCCAATAGTGCAAAACCTTCGGTAAGATGAAATACTGCCACGTTACAGCTTTTCGCTCTTATGACAAGGAACGGCGTAGGTATTCGCACGGCGCAAGTGCGTTCTCAACGGCTCACTGGTCAAATTCACGTTTATGATGGCGTGGGGAAAGGTAAATCCCAAGCTGCTTTAGGGGTGGTTTTGCGATCGATTGGCTTGGGGATAAATACACCCAGCAATTGCAACCGAGTTTTACTGCTGCGGTTTTTAAAGGGACCAGAACGTGATTATGACGAGGATGGGGCGATCGCAGCTTTACAGCGCGGTTTCCCTCATTTAATTGACCAAGTTCGCACTGGTCGTGCCGAATTTTTTGGTCACGACGAAATCACTGCTTTTGACCGAGATGAGGCAGCGCGGGGTTGGGATGTGGCGAAAGGGGCGATCGCCAGCGGTTTATATTCGGTTGTCGTTTTTGATGAAATTAACCCCGTTCTAGATTTGGGTTTGCTGGATGTGGATGAGGTGGTGCAAACTCTCAAAGCCAAACCCCAAGAATTGGAAATTATTGCTACCGGACGCGCAGCACCGCAAAAGTTGCTCGACATTGCCGATCTGCACTCGGAAATGAAACCCCAACATCACCCAACCGCAAAAGCACTGTTAATAGATGGTATTGAAATTTACACAGGTGCTGGCAAAGGTAAGTCTACCAGCGCTCTGGGTAAAGCGTTGAAAGCCATTGGTAGAGGTATAAATCATCCTGGCTCTACTCGCGTATTAATTATGCAGTGGCTTAAAGGTGGTAGTGGCTACACAGAGGATGCTGCGATCGCCGCTTTGCAGCAGTCATATCCAGAGGTGGTAGATCATCAACGCTGCGGACGAGATGCGATCGTCTGGCGCAATTCTCGGCAAGAATTAGACTATCTGGAAGCCGAACGCGGTTGGGAAATCGCAAAATGTGCGATCGCTTCGGGACTCTATAAAACCATCATCCTTGATGAACTCAATCCCACCGTTGACTTGGAACTACTCCCAGTTGAACCAATTGTCCAAGCTTTGCTTCGTAAACCCCGCGATACAGAAGTTATTATCACCGGTCGCTGCCAAAATCAACCCGCATACTTTGACTTGGCGAGCGTTCACTCTGAAGTATACTGCCACAAACATTATGCCAATCAAGGCGTAGAACTCAAACGTGGGGTAGATTTTTAAATTGGTTATTGGGAGCGTTGATAGTGGGAGCGTTGATAGTCGTTAGGAGTTAGGAGTTAAAAGTTAGGAGTAGGAGTTAGGAGAATAATCAGCAACTATCAACTATCAACTATCAACTATCAACTATCAACCAACAACTATCAACTATCAACTATCAACTAACAACTATCAATGGACACTAATACACTCGACTTAATAACAGCAGGATTAGCGATCGCCTTACTTTTAGGTGGCTTCTTGATGATGTTTACTACCATCTTCACTACCAAACGCAAGTAATTTAGGCGTTTCTCATAAGAATGTTTTGATTCTAGAAAGCAATTCTTCAAAATCCACAGGTTTGCGAATAAAATCGTTTGCCCCGACTGATAATCCCTCGTTGATATCTACTTGATCGAATGCTGTTATCAACACTATAGGTATGTGAGATAGCTGTTGGTTTTGTCGAATTCGCTGCGTTACTTCGCACCCGTTCATATCCGGCATCATCACATCCAGCAACACCAAATTCGCAGGGCAGTTTTGAAGAGCCGTCAATGCTGCTCTACCAGAATCAGCTGTCTCTACCTCATATCCCTCGGCTTCTAAAAGTGTCTGAAGCAAAAATAAATTATCTGGCAAATCATCTACAACCAAGATACGACGGGAGTTTGAGGTTTTTATGTAATGCATTTTAACTGGAGTTTTTTTTGTATTGCAATACACATAATTTCTTCTTAAAAAGCTAGTTACACCATCCGTTAGATAGATTTTTAGAAAAAATGCCGAATTTGTTAGAAAAAATTTTGACACTTTTGTGGTATGTGCAATATCTGAAGTCGGCTTGATTTGGAGAAGGCGATCGCTTCGGGCATGACCAATCAATACTTTTTATTCTTTTCCAGCATCCTCTAATAGATATAGGAATCCTCCAAAGATTATTGAAAAAATCTAAGTATGTGTAGGGTGCGTTAGCCAAAGGCTAACGCACCACCCTTTATGTTTTGATGCCGTACTTTCGTCGATAACACAACGGCAATAAAGGGGGAGGAACATCCACACCCCTTTAAGCCGGACCCTACGTATATTTATGGCAAAAAATAGTAAAAGTGATTGTCGCTCCACCCAACAGAGTCTATACGATTCTACTAAACAATCTTACAATATTGTTTTTTAAACTAGGAAATGCACTTTAGCTAAATTGATAACATATACATTTCCCAAAAATATTCTTCTTCTAAAAGACAAATGGCTTTATTCTTTTGAACGTTTTAAAACAATGATTTCGTGATTTCTATGTTCCCAAATCTGCAATAGCCAATTTTCTTCAGTTAATATCTTTACCTTAGTCCAATATAAGCCACTTAATCCTCCAATTGATATATAAATTTACTTACTAAAATTCAATTACCAGAGTTTTTCTTTAAACCACGCATTAACCTCACTTAGAGGTACAGTTTCAGGTATTTTTTGGATAGGATTAATATCAAAACCTACAATCATTTTCCAGAGAGCCGTAGGGGATGGAGATTCAGAATCTACTAGATGCTCGATAAACATTATGGAACTAGAACTAGATAAAAGAGTGTTTAGAGTTTTTAAATTTTGGTGTTACTTCAGAATATATCTTAATTTTTCAGACATAAATTATCTCCGAATTAAGAGGTAAAGTGGTAATTATATTGCCAGAGTAATTAATCAGCAAGCTCAGACATTTGATTTAGTAGTTTTGCGTTCCGTCCGCTATCGCACCGCAGGAGGATTATCCGTAAGCGAAGTAACAACGCAGGTGATTAAATAATTGAAAGGTTCGATTGTGTTACTGGGAGAACCTAATTTATGATGTTTGTGGGATGTCGCAAAGCGACTCTTAAAGACGATCGCTTTGTTTTTTACAAATTAATTTTATGATTAGTACAAGACGGCAAAAATAAACGGATATTTGTAGTCAGGAGAGCCGCTTAAAAGCGATGATATGAGCGGTGAGCCAGCGCGGTCATGTTCGTTACCCCCATGAGCGACTGGCGAACCCGAAGGGTTTACCGCTCACTACGATTTTGCGTTTAATTTCGCCCACTTCTAAGCGCGATCGCCACAATACTTTAATTACACTACAGCACAAGGCTTTTTTGTCAAGATGTGTGCGTGCTGCATTTTCGCGCATTGTCAAAATCCGCTTTGACAGGGATGGGTAATTTAATATATAATCTACGGTAAGTCTATCGAGTTACAGGAATTAAAGTCTTAGTTTGATTGAAAGGAGCGGTAAAAATGGCGATCGCCCAACATATCAAGATTCATCCTCAAAAGCGCATACATCAAAGTCAACAGTGGAAATTTTTAGAATCGAGTGCAGCAGCAATACATCGGCTGTGGTGGCATAGTAAAGCATATGCAACAGTTTTAGGCATCATGCTGTTAACTTTTGCCAGCTTAGGCTTTCTCTACATTCATTGGTCTGGACGCACTTTGGTAAGTGCAAGGCAGAATAAAAAATGCTGAAAGCAGAAGGAAAAATATTGATATTGACTGCTTTTTGGTTGTTAGTATTTACTCTCAGCCTAAGTGTTTATATCTAGATTTTTTGTTTAGTTGCAGCATCACAAGCCAAAATTAGAAAAATACGAAAGTAAATGACCATACCATCAAAGCTGCGTGTTATATCTTATTTAGCTCCGAATTGCTTTGATTTCTACGCAGCTATTACAGCTTATCTCGGTCGTGTATTGCAATTAGAAACACAGCTACATCAAGGTGAATGCGACCCCCTGGAAGATCCGTTATTATTACAAGACCAACTTGATTTAGCATTCATTTGTGGATTACCCTTGATTCGATATTGTCAGGTGGTTTCCGACCAATTGCAGACATTGGTAGCA
The DNA here is from genome assembly GCF_050875635.1 of Tolypothrix sp. VBCCA 56010. Taxonomy (NCBI): domain Bacteria; kingdom Bacillati; phylum Cyanobacteriota; class Cyanophyceae; order Nostocales; family Tolypothrichaceae; genus Tolypothrix; species Tolypothrix sp. VBCCA 56010. The sequence goes on along the minus strand of NZ_JBPAOH010000024.1, from coordinate 68,584 downwards.
CCTGTGATGCTTGGATCGCGCTATGAAAACCAAGCGATTTACTTTGCAGATGCGATCGTTAATGCTTATAGCGATCTTAAAGTATTTGCAGATTTGGCGGGTAAAACTTTTTGCTACAACGACCTTGGTTCTAATAGTGGCTATAATTTGCTGCAACATCGCTTAATTCAAGACGGACATCAGCAAAATTTTTTTAACAAAGAAATACAATCAGGTTCGCATCAACGTTCTATTCGCTGGGTAGTTGATGGCAAAGCAGATTGTGCGGTAATTGATAGTGTAGTCTTAGAACAAGAATTACGCGATTTTCCCGAATTGTCTGAGCAATTGCGTGTAGTGGAGGTATTGGGACCATCTCCTATGCCACCTGTCGTAGTAGCGCAGCGTTTGGGTAAATCGTTAATTCAGCAGATGCGCTACAGCTTACTCCAACCAGATACAGAACTGCAAAAAGCGATGGATAGATTCAGAGTGAAGCGTTTTGCAGCGGTGGAATTAAAAGAATTCAGCGTGCTGTTGTCGGGGAACAAACATGGAATAAAAGCCAGGATTCAGAGGGTTGCAGGTTTAGGGTATAGGGTGTAGGGAACCCACGTTTAAAAACGATTTGCTTGAAGCAATGACGCTGTATTTCATCGAGTAGGCGCGAGAAATACATCGATTTTGTAGTGCCAAAAGTTGCGATCGAGCAAGGTTAAGATTTTGGGTATTTGGGCGATCGCAAAGCTAGAAAATAGCTCTCTGCTCATGATTAGACCTCTTGCACTCATTAAGTGAGCGCAAGATAGGGAAAGAAAAAAGGTTAAAGCGGAAGGGTTTTTCTTACCCTTTCACGCCAGTTCGCCCAAGTCGGCATCCCCGCCCAAGCGACTGCCTCCCCTTTCCCCCAATAAGTGCAAGAAGTCTATTATTGAAAATTAAGAAAAGCGAGATAGTCTCAAACATTAACACAGATGTCAATTCTACTCCTCACTTACTATTTTTTCTTAGAACGATGTCTTTGTCTGAGTTCTCGTTGCTGTAATCTAGCTTCTTGAGTGGCACTACGAGCCTCACCATAAGCTTTACCAGATTCAGAAGAATCTTTTATTTTCCCGCTCAAATGTTTAGCCAAAGCCGCTATGGTTGGATACTTAAACAACTCTACCATCGACAACTTTTGTAACCAAGCATCTGCATCTGCTTGTAATTTATTGTAAACCTGAACCAATAGTAAGGAATTTCCGCCCAATTCCAAAAAATTGTCATTGATTCCTACTTTTTCTATCTTCAGCACATCTTGCCAAACCTCAGCAATCATTTTTTCGATCTTGGAATTTGGTTTGACATAATCCACATCAGATCTTGTACTTAAGTTGGGAACTGGTAGTGACTTACGGTTTACCTTTCCATTAGGTGTCAGAGGCAAGCTTGGCATCATCACTATAGAGGAAGGCACCATATATTCGGGAAGATGTTTCCTCAAATATTCCCCGATTTTGTTTGCTAGTCTTGCCTTTTGCTCCCCACTGTTACCTCGGGCATTTACAGAACCAGAAAAATCAGCAAACAATCGCTGATAGAACGGAGTTTGCTTGAACAATTTCTTTGAGTGATAGGACTGATGTTCAAATTCGATCGCTTCCCCATTTGTTTTTAGCAATCGCCCTTTGATAGCATAATCTGGATTAAGCTTATTGTCGCAAAGGGTTCTTTGACAAATTGCCTGGATTTTATCACCTTTTGACACTGAGATTGCCGGTTCAAAAACGGGAAAGTAAATTGGCAGCCAGCAATGCTCGTGTTCCAGAATATCTATTTCCTCTCCCTTCACCGTATGCAGGTTGAGCCAAACTAGGAAACCATCTAACCTTCCCGACTTCATAATCTCAAACTCTACTTCATGGGCTTCTTCTAAACTTACTGGTTTAGTGAAGTCTAAATCTTCAAATATTTGTACATCAGACAGCAAATTTGATTTAGGAAACCTTTTAATACAGACTCTCAAATCAAAGGAATATCCAACTTGCTCAAATATCTTATCAGTGTAATGCCCAGAAACATTGGTAAATTTCGGATTATGCAAAATTTCATCAGGAAGTGTCACAGCGGCAATCTTGGTAACACTTCTAGAGGGAATCATTGCCCCATCTGGTTTAAGTAACCTCCGAGAATCATTGATGATTACAGCAGCTCCCTCCGAACCGCCAATAGAACCCACAATTTCTGAAACGCATAGGTCTGCCAGTTCTGGTAATACTACCTCAGTGGCATCTCCATGAACAACCGTGATTTGATCGGATAACCTCAGGGTGGCAACGCAAGTTTCCGCAAGTCTTGCTGTTTTTGCATCTCGCTCGATCGCATAGATTTTTCTCGCCCCAGCGGACGCACATAATCTTGCTAAAATAGCATCTTTTCCCGTCCCAATTTCTACAACCACCTTATCTTTAACCGACTGGTTAATAGCTACTTGATAGCTCTGATTTCGGCGGTAATCGTTGGTCATGGCGTAATACAACAATTCATCATAAACGTAGTATTCTGCCACAGAAGGCCAGAGTTCAACAGAGGTTTCATTGTCCTCTTGCACCAAATCTTCTTTGTCAAGTTCTGGAACCACATAAGCTACTAATCGCTTATCACCCGGTTGGTCTTCCCTGTGAATAACCACCGCTTCCCGCACTTGGGGGTGACGGCTTAACAAGGCTTCAATTTCTCCTGGTTCTATGCGGTAACCGCGAATTTTTACTTGATTGTCTATCCTACCGATAAACTCTATATTACCATCAGGACGATAACGAACCAAATCTCCAGTTTTGTAGAGGCGAGAGTGCTCCGCACACGCTTCGCGAACGCCCTTTGCAGAACATTGTACATATTTTTGGGGGTTGGCAATAAATTTGGAATTCGTTAACTCCTCCTGGTTGAGATAGCCTCTTGCTAACCCAACTCCACCAATATGAAGTTCTCCAGGTACTCCTATGGGTACAGGTTGGAGATAATCATCCAGGATGTAAACTTTAGTATTAGCAATCGGGCGACCGATGGGCGGCTTCTGGCTAGCATCCCGCACCTGGGCTATTGTAGCGCAAACAGTCGCTTCAGTAGGACCGTAAGCGTTAAACAAATGTCGTCCAGAAGACCATTTCCTGACAACTTCACTGGATACTGCCTCTCCAGCTACAATCAAGACCTCTAAAGATGGCAATTGGTCTGAAGGCAACACCGCCAAAGCCGCTGGTCCTATTGTTGCATGAGTCACCGAATGTTCGCGCAACAACTGTAGCAAATTCTGTCCTACCAACAATGTCTCTGATGTGCCTAGAACCAATCTAGCACCCGAAACGACAGTGGCAAAAATTTCCCATACTGAGGCATCAAAGCTCAAGGAAGCAAACTGGAGAATGCGGCTATCAGATTTAACATAAAACCCTTTGCTCTGAGACAATGCTAAATTGCACAATCCACGATGAGTATTTAAAACACCTTTAGGTTTACCTGTAGATCCAGAAGTGTAGATGACATAAGCCAGATTATGCGATTTAACTCTATTTACCTTATTCTGTTTGTCATACTTCTCAATGACTTCCCAATCTCTATCTAAACAGATCGACTTAGCCTGATTTTCAGGTAACGAGCCAACTAATTTTTCCTGTGTCAGTAGCACCTTCAGCCCCGAATCATTCAACATATACGCCAAACGCTCGCTCGGATAGCTTGGATCTAGAGGGACATAAGCACCACCAGCTTTGAGAATTCCTAGCACCCCCACGATCATTTCCAAAGAACGTTCTACACAAACTCCCACTAGGACTTCTGGTTCTACCCCAATCGTTTCCAAGTAACGTGCCAGTTGATTAGCTCGGTCATTTAGCTCAGAATAAGTTAGTTGCTTGTTCCCCAGTACCACTGCCACAGCATCCGGTGTCCGCTGCACCTGTTCTTCAAACAATTCATGGATACATTTATCGAATGGATAATCAGTTTCAGTCTGATTCCATTCCACTAACAACTGATGAGATTCTTCACTGGTGAGTAACGGTAATTCGCTTATATTCTGTTGTGGGTTTTCTAATATTGCCTTTAGCAGCGTCTGAAAGTGTCCCAACCAGCGCTTAATCGTTTCACCTGCAAACAACTGCGTACTATAACTTGCCTCCAATGTTAGCTGCTTATCTGTTTCAGTGATTTTCCAATACAAGTCATAATCCTTAAAATCTCTAGGCTGAGGATATAAAATTGTTTCCATTTCCCCCATCTGCGGGACAACAATTGGCTGATTTAAGCTAAACATTGTTGCGAGCAGGGGCAAGTTTCTCGTGGCATTTTGACGATTCAGTTTATCGCTCAATCTGGCAAAGGGATAATTTTTATGTTCCTTTGCTTCTAACCAGACATTCTCAATCTGGCTGAGATAGTCACAGAAGGTGAGATTGCTCTCCAGAAAACTTCTTATTGGCAACAAATCTCCACAGCAGCCAACCAATTCTTCACTGCCTTCAAAGTACCGTCCCTCTGTCGGCACTCCTACTATAATATCGGTCTGCCTGGAAAGTCGATGTAGCAATACAAAATATACTGCGAGCAGAGTTTCAAAAATAGTGCAACCTCTTTGCTTGCTAAATATTTTAAGTTTTTGACTTACCTGCTCATCTAAATTGACAGTTTCAGTGTTTATATGAAAATCTCTATTCCCTGGACGATTCCAGTCTGTCGGTAAATCTAATATCGGAAGTTCGCCAGCCAATTTTTCCAACCAGTAGGCTTGACAATCTGCCATTTCCCAAGTCTGGCTTTGCTCTATTTGCCAGTTTATATATTCTTGAAATTGCTTTGGCACCTGTAATTGACAAGTTTTTCCCTGACACTCAGCTGAATACAAAACTCCTAACTCCTGGAGAATAAGGAGCATCGACCGAAAATCTAGTCCTATGTGATGCGCGCTCAACACTAGCCAATAAAGTTCTTCTTCTAGCTTAAGAACATGAATGCGCCAAAGTGGCTCCTCATTCACCTCAAAAATATTTCTGCTCTCCTTTTCAAACCAATCAGCCGCTTTCAGGTCGCGTTCGCTACTGTCTGCATTAGAGAAGTCGAGTACGGGCAGTTCTAATTCAAGCACAGGAAAAACCTGTTGTCCTTCTCCCGAAGGCAAAATCCTAGTCCGTAAAGCCTCGTGGCGATCTACGACTTTCTGCATTGCCCGCTTCATCGCTCTCCAGTTCAGTGACCCGCGCATTTGCACGCTTATTGATTGGTTATAGGCAATTGAGTTCTCTTTCTCCAGTTGGGCTAAAATCCAGAGTTGTTTTTGGGCATCAGTCAAAGGCAGCAAGATATCTTCTTTAGTGGATTTACGCATAAAACTATTATCTTGAGATGGTCTAAATTTTGTTCTATTTATGACTAGCTTCTGCCGAATCAAGCTGAGTGGACAACAAACGTAATAAACAGTGGGTAGGGAAAGCGATTGATGTTGGTTGCTGTGAAATTGCCGGGGTTTATATTGGTGCGCGGGATGAAACTGCCTGCGGTCTATCGCTAGCGTGCAATCGCATCTACGGATTTCAAAGAAAGCTTATCAGACTGTTTTACCAAAAAAGCGACATCGGGCAGTTGGTAAACAGACGGCTAAAACAAGTTACATTGAGCGCTTCAACAACACGCTACGGCAGCAAGTGTCTCGTCTGGTGCGACGAACCAAGTCATTCTCACATTGGCGCAATTTGGTATTTCGTTCAGTATCGCAAGCTGACATTAGCTCTTACAGAACAAACTAATTTTAGGCGCTTTTCAACATATGCCCCGGAAATGTCCAGCGATTTAAAAATTTAGTCAATCACCTTCTTCTGCGGGTGTTTTCCGTGATGAATACGACCGTTTTTGACAGTTTGAGAGAAAGTGCAATTGGGATAGATGGGCATTGTTGTCAATAGAGGTGATAGTAGTTAGTGCCACTTTACCATCATTACTTCTTTAGCACTACCAAATTGCGAATTGCGAACTGCGAATTGTTTGTTGACATTTGCTCCACTTTCTTAACCTGTCACTAATGGGTCTGGGCGTGGCTCGATCTCGGGCTCCCCAGAAGAAGGGACATCAGGCAGTTGGCTTTCAACAAGCCGCAGAGGAGGATAGAGGTATGCCAAAAAGGTTGTCAATATCATCGACAAGCCCATGAAGATCAACAAAAGATCGATGCCGCGACCTGTTCCTACGCCAATGATTTGTCCAAGGCTTGCTGCTAAGGGACCATCAGGACTCATTAAGGGTTCAAAAATATAGTCATCTAAAGGTCCAGCCAAGAGAGCCGCCAAGGGTATACATGACTGGGTTATCATTCGTCTAAGGGCAAAAACTCTTCCTTGAACCTCGGGTGCAACTTTTGTTTGCCAGATGACTTGGAGACAAGCACGGATAACTGGGGAACCAAATAAGAAAAGAAAACCACCAATACTTAGAAAGAATATGGAACTGTGTAATCCCACAGCCATAATAGATACCGCCATGAATATAGCAACGCCAAATACAGTATTAATGCGGTAAGCTGGACCTTTCCAAATAATCATCAGCAAGCTACCCGCGAGCATACCCATGCCGCTAATCGACTCGACAGTACCCAACACCACAGGAGAGAACAACTCTAGTACTAGAGGAGGGAACAAGACAGTTATTAATCCCACAAACAAGTTAATCACCGAGAAAAAAATCAGTATTCCGACTAACCCGGGTCTGGTGGTAATGTAGGTTAAGCCGTAGAGTAATTCTTCCCCCAGCGCTTTTATGCTAATTTCTTCCTTAGAGGTCTCCAACTCTGGAAACCGGACAAAAAGTAACGTTAATAGCGCAAAACCGAAAGTAGAGAGGTCGAGGAAAATAATACCCCGCAACCCTATTGTTACTAAAAGAACACCAGCGATCGCCGGAGATAAAATTTGAGCGATGCCTTCTGCTGACTGAACCATGCCAGTGGCGCGACTCAACTGTTCTTTGGGAACTAACAGGGTAGTTGCGGCGGTATAAGCAGGCCATTGGAAAGCACTAAATAAGGAATTTAGCGCTGCAATCAAATATATGTGCCAGATTTGAAGCGTGCCAGTGGCTACCAAAAGAGCGATCGCCACCGTACACATACCGCTACCACAATCACTAAGAATCATCGTCCAGCGCCTGCTCCACCGATCTACTAGAGTGCCAGCTATAGGAGAAACCACCACTAGAGGTAGAGCCGCGCACATAGTGATCAGGGCGAACTGCGTCACAGACCCTGTGTTTTGATAAACTCTTACTCCCAAGGCAAAGCTGGTAAGATTGGAACCAATCAAGGAGATTAGCTGACCGAACCAGATGAGGATGAAAACTTTCATTTTTGGCTTTGTAAATCTTTTACATCTGTAAATAAGTAACCCAACAGAATTAATTACATACTGATTCTTTACTAAGCAAGAATTTCAGCCCCGATTTTGTGTAATTAATTGCGTGCAGCTACTTAAATAGTACATTAATACAGGTTTCTGGATAAAGAAAGCTAATTGGATGCCGCGATTCGACCTTAAATATATCAGGACTTACGCTGATGCTGTAAATGTAAGATGGGCACTACCCATTTTAAACTACCGACAGTTCTGTTTGCGTAGATATTGTGAATGATACACAAAAACAAAGTTCGAGAAAGATATGATACAGCTGATGTTCGGTATTTCATTGGTGCTGACAAGCCCAAGGTTTGTTTACACACAATGGGATTGACCAAACAAAGCCCGTTGATTTGAATTTTTCAAACAATTCAGGCTGAGGTGCTCCAACTAATGTAAAAACTTTTGTCAAATGACCAGAAGCATCAATCCTTGCCTGCGCGTGGCAAGTTATACACGAAGAGCCAAATACAGCGTTCTGTTCTGTGATTGAATTGCCTAACAATGTGGGGTTTCCTGTAGAATCAATAAAGTTGATTTGAGTTCCTCTCAGGCGGTAGTTCTTAAATTGCTCGCCCCATTTTCCTGTTAGTCCGTAAGCAGCAAACAATTTTTCCAGTTCTGGGGTTAATTGTTCGGGAGCATATTTGAGATTTATCGTATTGTTCGGTTTGACGATATGCGGAGTTACCCCAAAGTTATCGACACAGCCGATGTAATCGCAGCGTCCTAGATTATCAACCCATTCAAAGGTCGCCCAGAACCAGTTTGGCAACTCTTTGGTAATAATGTGCATCGCCCGCAAACCAACTAGAGTTCCATCTTGAGTGTAATTCCAGTGATATTTATTCTTTTCTGAAGAGCGGATTTGCACCCAATCAGCTTTTAATTCAATAGCATCAGCAGGAAACTCAATTTTTTCATCACTAGCATATGCCTTGACCAAACCATCCAAATTCCAGAGTTCGTTATTAACAATATAATCAAAGGTGGCACGGTTACGACGGACTTCTTCTACTGAAGAACTCACAAATTCGACTCCGGGAATTATCTGTTTTTCTGCGTCTTTAACAAATAAGTTAATGCTGCGCTCTCTAAGTACCTTTAAACGGGGTTTTTCCGCAGTACCACATACTTCAGGCCATTTTGGTTGACTACCTGGGAACGTCTCAGCGTTATCTGCCCAAGTTTCCCAAATAGTGTTATTAGTTTCAATATTATTGGCATCACGACATTGTATTGGTGCTTTCTGACTTAATTTGGCAAATAATGTCCAAGCATGTTTATCCATTAGATAGGTGTTGCCAGTGTTAAGCGAGTTAGCCTCAAACAAATTTGAACTAAAATCGCTTGGCATATCTGCGGCTACGGTTGGGGCAAGTTGAATTAGATAGAAGCATATCAGGCTCAGGCAAAATCCTATGCTTTGCAACAAGCTTTTTATTTTGAACTTCATTATATTTGGGTTTACAGATATAATATTATTTCTCAGACTCAAAATATTAAAGCCAACAAGAATCATATTGTCAAGCTTCGCTCGTCTTATTTTCTCAAAATTTAATCTATTTCACTATTTTTAGTTAGCTAAAATGTTTCAAACGTAAATAATTGTTTTTTGGATATACTATGCACGGTCAGAAACTGAGCTTTTTTGATGAAGTTAAGAGCAATACAAACTCAAGCTACTAGAATTTACGCATTGACAAAAAATACCAAATATGGGGTATGAATTTCAGGCATTCAAACCTGATTTTTTGATGATATTGAACGCGATCGCCCGCCCGCGCACTGCCCGTGCGAACTATAATAGAAGTGTAATCAGCTCCACATTTAATTTTCGAGAGTGAACCAAGCCAGTCAAGCAAGTAAATGTGGAACCGCTTACTTCAAAAAAATGCTTTTCAATGCAGTCTAATTGAATTGTCAAATTCAACTAATTTGGTAACTTGAGGGGGCTAAAGGGCAAGCCACAGCTTGAGTGGGGTCGGTCTAATTGAATTGTCAGGTTCAACTAATTTGGTAACCGTGCCCATTGATGAAGTCATAGTCACCTGCTCGGTTACGGGGTCAATGGAAAAGCCGATCTTATTTCGTTCATCATCCAGATGATCGGGATTCAGATATGAAGTGTCGTTGCTGGCTCCGATAATGTAATTGTGTTGACCCGCTTTGCTAGGAAACAGGTAAAAAACCCATCCTGTCTTAAACAAAACCAATTGATTATCCTGGTTCACTTCTAAGTTCCAGCCCCCCTGGTAGTTCCCTAACAGTGGTTGAACTTCGTCGGGTTTAACTGTATATGATGATACTTTCTCCTGAATTTGCTTCGGCGATCTCTGGATGTATTTCAGGTATTCTGAACGATAATCGATGAATTGCGATTCATCCAAGTGGTCTGGGTAAAACCATTTGAGAAACTCCTTCGCCGCGTCAAATATTAAGTAGAAACCAGACCAGCTATTAGTGAGGATAATCAATCCTGCATTTATATCCGGAACTACCATCAGCCAAGATACCCAAGAGGGAAGAAGACCGCCATGAGCGATCGCCTGAATTTTGCGGTCTGGGTTTGTTAGGTTAACTTCTTGGATCTCCCAACCCAGACCATATTTAGTTACCTTAGTCAGACCGGGGAACCCAGGAGCATCAATTGTGTCATTCCAAAGCTTGTCAACACTTTCTTCGCTGAGGATTCGCACTCCATCAATGGTAACACCCTTGTTTAACAGCATCCTGGCATAAAGACTCAAGTCTATAACATTTGAGACTACTTGACCTGAAGGCGCGATGCCACTAACATTACTAATGCTAATGGGAACTTCTTTCATCTGGCTGGCTTGCCCATTGCTAGTATCGAGTCCGTAACTAGCTGCATAGTTGTCACTAATGCTTGAACAAATTGGTGTTATGCAGGTCTTTGTCATACCAATCGGTGCAAAGATATGCTTATGCATCAAATTATTGTATTCTTGCAGCAATTGCGATGCATCTACACCCTGCTTCAACGGAGATAAGTAACCCGTGCTGGCATAACATTCGTTCCCGTAGTGAAATTTTTCTCCCGGCATTGCCTCAAAAGGTGCATTTGCCAAGGTTCTAATTACATACGGTGCTGACTGTCCCTCCCAATATTTGTCATTTTCACCGTTGTTAGGACCGATCGGATCTCGTATGCCGGAACGCATCCCGATCAAGTGCTTCACCTGTAGTTTTTCTGTGGTTTCCCGATTGGCAAATTTAAAGTGCGGGCTAATGTCCTTCACCAATGTTTCCCAACCAAATATCCCGGCTTCCACCTGGGTGGCATTCATTACGGCGGTCATCGATTTGCTCATTGAACCGATCGGGAAAAGAGTTTCTCGAGTAACTGGAGCGTGTGTTTTTAAGTCCCGCACGCCATGACCAGAAGCTACAATTAAATCGTTTCCATGCACGATCGCAAATGCAGCACCAGGAACCTGATATTCTTCTTGTTTTACTCGTTCTTTGAAATTTATCTCAAATTCGTTCAATTGATTTAATGATACAACGTCATAGAACTTGCTTGGGGTGTTGTTCGTCATTCTAATGTCCTTTTATAGTATTATTTCTCGGTCGCAAAGTACTTGGAGCTAACAAGAATCATATTATACCGCCCAGCGTTTCACTTCTCCCATCCCAGATATCATAGTGACTCCCCATACAGAGTCAATGTAGAACTCAACTTGGTTTTTGTCTTTGTCCAACGATTCGCTGTCGTTGGATGCCCAGACGATGAATTCATTTTTTCCTTTTGAAATTGAGCCGGCTTGAGAGGGATATAAATAATAAATCCATCCTGTTTTAGACACCAGGAGGTAATTATTCTTGTCAATTTCCACAGTCCAGCCCCCCTGATAGTTACCAAGGATTGGAGCAACATCATCTCGTTTTACTGTATAAGAAGCAGGAGGGCTACCCTGACCTTCTATTGCGTCGCTAATTGCTTTTTGGTAATAGTAGTAAACATCGACATTGAATTTTAAATCTTCACCGTAAACTAACTTGAGCAATTCTTGTCCCATTTCCAGTGCCATATATCGACCAAACGCATTATTAGTGAGAATCACCAACCCGACGTTCGAGTCTGGGACTACTTGTATCCAGGATAACCAGGCTGGCAAAAACCCACCATGACAGTAAACTTCAAACTTGTGACCGTTGCAAGTGATTTCATCGATTTCCCAGCCTAGACCATAGTCAATATCATTGGTAAGACCTGGAATTCCACCCTTTGTGTCAATGCGAGGTTTCCAAAGTTCCTGCAAATTTTGGGTGCTGACCACGCGATATTCGCTGTTTGGAGCAATGCCAGAATTCAACAGCATCCTGGCATAAAGACTCAGATCTTTAGCGTTTGAAACAATTTGACCGGCTGGAGCAAGTCCGTTAATGTTATTAACGCTCGTTGCCGCCATTTCCAGTGGCTTAAGCTCTCCATTTTGGCATTGCAGTCCGTAACTGACAGCATAATTGTCACTGATGCAAGAGAGGTCTGATGTGATGTAGGTGCTTTTCATTCCAATTGGATGAAAAACCTTTTTGTACATCAAGTCTTTATAAACTTGAAGCATTTGAAAGGGTTCTATACCCTGTTGCAACGGGCTTAAATAACCAGCACTAGCATACACCTCGTTGTTGTAATAAAAGACTGTCCCAGGTTCTCCAAGAATCTGTGGAGTTGCTAGAGATGTCATTACATATGCTGGAGACTGCTCATTCCAGTAAATGGCATTCTCTTCATATTGACCGTAATTGTCGTAAGGACTTGTAGGCTCGCTCAGACCACTAGACATACTCATTAGGTGATACACCTGCAAAGTTTCTGTAAGCAAGTCCGTAGGAAACCGATACAGGGGGCTAATGTCTTTCAGATACGTATCCCAGGTAAAATGTCCCTCATCTACTTGGGTGGCATTCATCAGCGCTGTCAATGATTTGCTCATTGAACCCAGAGGACAAATTGTTTCTGTGGTCATCGGTTCTTTCGTCTCTAGGTTCCGCACGCCAAAGCCTTCGTCAAAGATTAATTTGTCGTTCTGTACGATGGTTACGGCGACACCAGGGATATTATATTTATTCTTGGCTTCCTGAATTTTGTGATGGAATGTTTCCAAGTCTTGGTTAGACAATTGACGCCCGTTTGTCATATTTTTCAGAGCTAAAATTTTCTCAAGTAAATAATTGTTTGGGTTCGATCCCCACAAGAGTTATATTTTATGCAAATGAAACTCTTCAGAAAAAGAGCGATAGAACCAAATTTTCTCAGGATTCATTGTCCTTTAATTTAAGTTAGATAAATCTTAAGTTTTTCTGCTAATTTGGAACTTTTTATTAGCTGATAATGTCCTCCATAAATTAAGTGTTTCTCTAAACCTCCAATTGCCAGAGTATCCCAACCACCAGACGAGTCTGCGGTCACTTCTTCAGGTTGTTCGCTAGCGCAAAACAAGGCGATCGCTCCAGTATATGGTTGGGGACGATAGCGCAGCCGCGCTTGGATGTTTGCTTGGAAGACCTGAAATAAGCGACGGATTTGTGCTAGTTCTAACTCTGGTGGGAGAACTTCAGCTATTCGAGCCTGCTCTAAAATGTAAGTCAACTGTGCATCTAATTCTAGTTCTTGTAGTTGAGCCAGTGATACTACCAACTCTTTTCCTAAAAGACTACCAAGGTCTTGGGCAAAGTAGTAGGAAGCTAAGGTACTATCATCTAAAGCCCGATCGCTTGACTTTTGTGATAAAACGTGCTTGCGGTGTTCGGATACCTGCTCAATTACTTTTGGGGTGTAGCTGTCGATCAGTGCTAGCAACGCTATTTCTTGTCCGGAAACGGATAACTGTTGAGCCATCTCAAAGGCGATCGCCCCTCCTAAAGACCAACCTCCTATATAATACGGACCAGTGGGCTGAATGGTTTGAATGGCTTTAATATAATGGGTTGCCATGTCTTCCACACAGGTCATCGGTTCTTGTTCCCCATTGAGTCCTACTGATTGCAGCCCGTAGAATGGCTGTTCGTCACCGAGATGACGGGCTAAATCAGCATAGCAAAGGACATTACCACCAACGGGATGGACGCAGAAGAAGGGCGAGCGATTACCCTTTGGCTGAATGGGAACTAAGCAGGAGAATGGTTGTTGACGCTGCTTTCCAATTGTTGCGGCTAAACCGGCAATATTAGGAGTATGAAAGAGATTTTGCAAGGGTAAGTCTACAGAAAATTTGTTCTGCAACCGATACATCACTTGCAGCGCTCGCAAGGAATGACCACCCAGTTGAAAGAAGTTGTCGTAAATCCCGACATTTTCAACGCCTAGTACATCTTCCCATATTTTTGCTATTTCCCGTTCTACATCGTTCCGAGGTGCTACCCGTTCGCCTTTGTGAGGTATAATTTTTCCGGCAAGCTTGTGAAGATCGATTTCACCGCTATCGGTAAGGGGCATTTCCTCTACTAACTGAAGCTGACAGGTGGTAGGAGTGCCGAAGCGATCGCATGGTGGTTGTGGTATTGCGGGTACTGTGCCTGTAAAATAGGCGATTAATTTTTCCAAACTATAACATTCAGACTGATAGCGTTGTATATTTGCGTTGTTGCCATCTATACCGATGTAAGAGCGTGTGGGTTCCAAACTCATTCCTGCCAAAAAAGCGTAAATTCCTTGCTGCTTCCCAATTGGATAGTAACCGCGATCGCGGCTCAGTTCTTTCATTTGATAGCCCCGACTCATGCCAGTTTCGTCCCACATACTCCAAGCAAAACAATAGCTATGCAAGGAACTGCGGGTTCTTTGGTAGTCAGAAAAAGCATCGATAAAACTGTTGGCTGCGGCATAAGCGCCCACAGTCGTCCCTCCAAAAAAGCCGTTGACAGAAGAGAAGTTGATAAAAATACTATCAGGGTTATCTTTAATTAATTGGTGTAGTACCCACGTTCCAGCTACCTTTGAACGCAAGGATGCTGCCAAACCTGTCTGCGTTTCTGACTCTAGCAAACTCTCACGGGCTACACCTGCTAAGTGAATAATGCCATCTAACTCGCCCCATGCAGATATGATGGCTTCCATACCTGGGCGATCGCAAATATCGACTGTTTCATAAACTACAGTCCCATTTAGCTGTTGTAATTGCTCAAAAGCTGCGAGTTTTTCGGCTCGTAGGGGTGTCCTTCCTACCAATAGTAACCTGGCATGATAATTTTCCAGCAGGTATTTAGCAATTTCTACGCCAATTCCTCCCAACCCGCCAGTAATAAGATAGCTCCCTCCTGTTTTAAAAGGTAATGGTTGCTTAAATTCTCCAGACCAGTTTACTCGTTCCAGACGCGGAACCAAACGCTGTCCCTTGCGGTAGGCAACTTCTCGTTCTCCTGTTATGTCTTGCATCTCCGCCAGAATAGAATCCCCGTTTACTTCAAGATCGACACATAAATCAATATGACGACAGTTTAACCAAGGCATTTCTTGAGGGATCGTTTTCAGCAAACCAAGAACTGAGGATTTTTCATATGCAATCTCGTCAGTAGCTCCTGTAAGCTGGGTATAGCTGGAAATGAATAACAGTTTTACTGGATGTCGATCGCCTTGAACCTTTGCCAAAGCTTGTACCAAGAAAAGTATACTGTAAACTCCGGTATTTTGAGCCGTTTCTAATTCTGTCAGGCTGGAAATTTCTCTATACTTGCTGTAATTCCATAAATGTATGATTTGCTCGATATATTTTTGCTTGACTGCTATGCTTTCTAGTAGTAAATGATAATCTTCTGCTTTTTCTGGATTTATAGTGTAGCAATCGTCACTAATTTTTCCAAAAACCGATCCTACCGATACTTTAATGCAAGATTGATTTTCCTGCTTCAGTCGCTCGGCGATATAATCCCCCAAACCTAATGGTTCGATAAAGATTAATGTCAGTCCTGTTGACACTGTTAATTTGCGTACTTGTTTTGTTTGCCAGACTTGGCGGTAAAACCAGTCTGGGATGGTTTTGGCATTCTCCAACAGAATATCTACTTTTTTGAGAATATAGTTGAATTCGCCTGCTTCTAATTGCTGACACAGTTGCGATCGCTGAATTTTGCCAATAGAAGTTTTGGGAATAACTGTCTTCTCTACAGGAAGTAAATAATCAGGTTTAATGCCAATTTGACTGACAACTTGCTGCTGAATTTCTGCTAATTTCTGCCGCAGCAACAGGTCTTTACCTATAAGCGGAGTAGAGAAAAATATCGCCAATTTATCTCGTTCTACAGATACCGCAGCAGTGTATGACACTTCAATATCGGGAATGTTTTCGACAACGGCTTCAATTTCATGACTGTAATAATTAGCCCCATTAATAATAATTACATCTTTTTGCCGTCCGGTAATCGTTAAGCGTCCCGCCTGTAGAAATCCCAGATCGCCTGTAGCGAACCAGCCATCTGTAGTAAAGACTTCTCCATTGAGTTGAGAATTGTTATAGTAACCTTGTGTGACCGACTCGCCCTTGACTTGTAAATACCCGACTATCCCTTCTTCTAAAACTTGATTTTCACCACTTACGATTCTCAAAGACACACCCGGAATGGGAAGCCCCAGTTCTGCAAAAGTCGAAGTTGAATTTTCTGACAAAAAGTTGTCAGAAAAAGTCACACCTGAAGAAGTTTCTGCCATTCCCCAAGAGGAATGCATAGCCTGAGAAGATAACTGATGGGGTTGAAATAATTCCCAAAATCTTTGGGCAGTTTGCGGTACAATTGGTTCGGCAGTATTTAACAAAGACCTGACAGCAGACAAATTCCACGTCCGCTGTTTAATTTCAGCAGATCGCTCGTTAACGAGAGTAAAAGCAAAATTAGGACTCCAAGTGTTTGTCACCTGATAGCGTTCCAACCAATCAAACCATATCAGCGGTTGCTGTAAAACCACATCTGTAGGTGCGTGAATTTGTTCGCAACCGAGAAATACGCATCGGATACAGCAGCGAATGAGAGGTCCTGGATGGTCTAGGGGCAACCAATTGAGAGATATATCTTCTTGAGTAAATTGGCTGACTTGGGAGGTAGCGGCAACGCTACTTAATATATTCCAATGACTCAGCATTACTCCTTTAGGCATTCCCGTACTTCCGGAAGTTAAGAGTAAAATTGCTAAATCCTCTGGCTGGCTGAGATGATAACTCGGATCTGGGTCGTACTCGTGGAGGCGATCGCAACTTTCCACTTGAAAATTCTCTAAACCCAGAAGCCCCGATAAAGAAGCGATCGCCTCCACCAGTTCTTTGCTTGCCAGAACGATCGGCTTTTCCAGCATCTGCCAAGCATTGTGCAATTTGTTCACAGCATTATTTACTTGGCTGTAGGTAGGGGCGATCGCCAGGGGGACGGGTACAAAACCTCCCAGAATACAGCCCCAAAATGCCGGAATAAAATCTTGCGGATTTTTGATTTGCAGTATAACTTTATCTTGGGGCTGAAGACCGAGTTTTTTCAAAAGAGCATTTATTCGTTGTGCCTGTGTCAGTAAATCCCCATAGGATTGAAATAACTCGCTACCATCGCGCTGTATATATAAAATATTTTTATTGCTCGTTCTAGCCGTAACTTGCAATAGTTCTGTAAGGGTACGCGGCAAATTTTCTGGATATCGCAGCGGTTCTCCGTGACTGATGGCGTGCGATCGTGACTTGGCGATCGGCGCTTGGGGTTCAAGAGCAGGCGATCCGCCATCACCAGAAACAGTAGTAAAATAAATAGCCGCATCTTCTGTCTGCGGTAATAAGTCAGATAAATGTAAAGCTGGTAAACTATTAGTTTGAGGTTGAACAACTACCGCTACTCGCTCAATTTCTGGCAGATCGCCCAGTTGTTTTTCCCAGCGTTGTACTAAGTCTTCATCAATCGCGGGTAAACAACGCAGAGATGCTTCGTCAATTTCTCCTGTATCTGTCAGCGGTAAAGCCGATATTTGTACATATATATCTGGTTGCTTGTAAGTAGGTAGTTGAGATTGCAAATAAGAATTTAGCTTTTCTGGAGTAGTAAATTTAGATGATAATACCACATAAGCAACTATAGTGTTTTCTCTTTCTAACAGAAAAC
Source organism: Tolypothrix sp. VBCCA 56010 (assembly GCF_050875635.1). Taxonomy (NCBI): domain Bacteria; kingdom Bacillati; phylum Cyanobacteriota; class Cyanophyceae; order Nostocales; family Tolypothrichaceae; genus Tolypothrix; species Tolypothrix sp. VBCCA 56010. The sequence goes on along the minus strand of NZ_JBPAOH010000024.1, from coordinate 51,086 downwards.
AATCTTCAACTTCAGAAGCAGACATCAACGCAGCTTCAAGTTGTTGCAGTTTAAGTGGTTTGCCCTTTTTCCGCAGCTTGGTTATGAATGAAGCAATTTTTTGCTCTTGATTCGTTGCAATTGCCTCTAATAAACCTTGTAAGTTTTCTCGGATCGAGGTAATTGTTCTTGACCCAAAGCGATCGCTATCATATTTGATGCGTACTGACAATTCTGAACCTGGACTGACCATTACTGTTAAAGGATAATTAGTGTGTCCAGTTCCTTTAATTTGACCTATTTTTAAGTCTCCCTGCTTTGTGTCAGTATCTACCGGATAGTTCTGAAAAATAACAATGCTTTCAAACAAAGGCAGACCTTGGGGAATTTCACTTAGAGTTTGAATTTCCACCAAAGGCATATAGGAGTATTGTTGTTGTTCAACCTGCTGTGCCTGCAACTTTTTCAACCAAGGCAATAGTTCCGCTTCTTCAAGCACTTGCACGCGCACTGGTAAAGTATTAATCGACACCCCCACCATTGATTCTACTTTTGATAAAGAAGGTGGGCGACCAGAAACTGTTACCCCAAAGACAACATCTGACTCCCCACTATAGCAACTTAGCAGTAGCGCCCAAGTTCCCTGTAAAATTGTATTTAATGTCAAACTATTTGAACGAGCTAAAGACTGCAAAGCCGTAGTCGTCACTTCTGTTAAATTAAAATCTTGTTCTATATAAGCCTCTTGACTTTTTGACTTTTTCATGCATGGCAAAGGAGTAGGCATTTTAAAGCCTTGGAGTGATTGTTGCCAGAAGCATTCAGCTTTGGAAAAATCTTGCTGTTGCAACCAAGCAATATACTCTCGGAAGGGTGTGGGTGGTGGTAAATATAAATTTTCCCCAATGGCGATCGCGTAGTAGAACTGAAAAACTTCCTTCAGGACGATCGCCATACTCCAACCATCAAGTAATAGATGGTGCAGACTCCAGACAAATTCGTAGCCATCGCTTTCTAACTGAATCAAAGCACACCGCATCAGCGGCGAAGAGTCCAGATGAAAACCCTGCTGACTATCAGCCCAAAGAAAAGCCGATCGCTTTTCTTCTAACTCTTTTGGTGTCAGTCCCCGCCAAGAGCAATCAATCCAAGGTAATTCTACAGTAGAGTGGACGACTTGAAGGGGTTTTTCCAACTCTTGCCAATGAAAGGAAGTCCGCAAAACTGCGTGTCTAGCTACAACTTTATGCCACGCTTGTTTGAAAGCATCTCTATTCAACTTTCCTTGTAAAGTCCAAGCAAGTTGATGAAAATACATTCCAGAACCCTGTTCGTAAAGGCTGTGAAATAGAATGCCCTGCTGCATAGGGCTTAATTCATAGATATCTTCAATATCATCCATATTTTATCTGCTTTACTGTTTTTCTAAACTAGACAAATCAGCAACTTCCCCCCAAGCGCTAACTTTTTCTACTCTCGAACCATCAAAAGAATACCGTTTAAAAGAGGCAAGAGGCAACAGGTTCGAGCTAAGAGGATGTCTGAAAAGTTTAAACAGGGTATATTTTGTCATTCTGAGCGTAAGAAGTAAAGCGAAGAATCCCAGTATCTCGTTAATTTTTGAGACGCTTCACTACGCTATCGTTTTGGGCATGACATTTTTGACTTATGTGTAGTATCTATAATTTGATGGCGTACGTACGCTGTGAAGTTTGCCACAATTATCCCAGCGAGTCGAGTGTTTTAACAGTAATATTTAATTTCTTTGCTTTCTTCATGCGGTTTATACACAAAACAAAGCCCTGTACATAGTTTTACCTTATTGTACAGGGTTGTCTATTATTCTAGAGGCTTAGGATAAACTCCTCTTTAATCGATTTGAGCGCTTCTTTGAGATTATCAACGGATTCCAGTTGCAAGTGGAGCGGAAAACAAGTTGTAAACCAACCCACAGTCCGCGATAAATCGGGATTAATATAGCAATCCTTGTAGGAACTGTGAAGTCACCGACTACCAGAAACCCGGTTTGTTTGAATCAACCGGGTTTCTCAAAGTTCACGAATGATTTATGGTTTAATCCAATTGCATGTTATCAATTAAGTAACGTGTTGTTTCCGGCGAGACTTGGATGTTAAGATCTTTGAGTTTAGGAGGTTTTCGAGGCTCTTCAGAAGGGTTGGAGGCAGGGGAAGCGGCTTGGGAATTGCTTGTAGACTCTACAGAAGTCTCTTGGGAATCGCTTGTAGACTCTACAGAAGTCTCTTGGGAATCGCTTGTAGACTCTGCTGAATTTGATGGTGTTGCTTGATTGTCTGTCATTTTTTTCTCCTAGGATTTGTTCTTTTTGATTTGGAAAAGAAATGATTTGGAAAAGAAAACTGTCTAACTGTCGTTGATTTAGTCTTGCCGCAGAGAAGTCTTGCCGGAGTGTAGCCTCGTACATTCAGGCGATGTGCAGTGGTCTATGAGCGATTTCAAAGTCTCAATCGAGGCGATCGCGCCTACGTTCAATAGTTGTTCGTTGATGAACGTTTTCACTGTAAATATAATTTATTTGCAGCTTGTTCTTAACTACTAATCTATTAACATCTAGCATTGGAGCGCGAGTACCTAACAGACTGTGATTGATGCCGGAGAATTCCAAGACCAGCCCCCATCCCATTGATACTGATTGTAAACCGGTAGCAGTTGAATCAATCGGACAAATCAATATAAGTTTTTCTTAACATTCAACATTTTTGGTAATCTTCTCTTGATTCGGGATTAATATAGCAATCCTTGTAATAACTGTGAAGTCACAGACTATTAGAAACCCGGTTTGTTTGAATCAACCGGGTTTCTCAAAATTTACGAATGATTTATCCTACCTTCCGCACCCTAAACTGTCACACAACGAAAATTGGTCGTTTGGAGATTTGAGATTAGCGATCGCTATCTCAAATCTCCAGGCTTTTGTATAAAAATTATCGTTGTAGGTATTCAAAAATCCGAAATTACCGATTGTGACACCTGGGGGTGCGGAATGTGGAATTTATGGTTTAATCCAATTGCATGACCTTAATTAAGTGAAGCGTTGTTTTCGTCGAGATGTCGATGTTAACGTCTTGGGCTTTAGGAAGAAAAGCGGCTTCAGGCTCGTTTGTCGGCTCTGGAGAATAAGCGATTGGGTGATTTTCATGGGCAAGGTCTAGCTGTTTAAGGAGATCCAAGGTTTTATCCATAAGAACACGAATATTGCTATCATCAATCACTTGACGCTCGCTTGTAGGCGCTTTCTTATACCTACTCTCCATCGCCGGGATCACCTGCTGCATCCGCTTAAGAATAATACTGGTATTATAAATATCTTTGCGATCTCTGATAGGTACTTTCTCAAACCTGCTAATCATCTCAGACATAATCCGCCGCATCCGATCAATATAGTCAAGCGAATTCTTAAGCTGGTCAATCTTAATCTGCTCAACAATCTGATCCTTGTCCGGAAGCGATTTATCCACGTTAGGCAGCCCAAAGGAATTTAAAAAAGCATTGGATTTCTGAATTAATTTATCACTCATTAGGTTGATGAGTCCAATCTGTACCTCAGGGGATTCCAGTGGATTACGCAATTTATTGAGTTGTCCGACTTGAGGCCCAATCATTTGAATGACTCCTTCCTCAGCACCTTGAACAAACCAAATTTTAGCTGCTTGAAGCACATCAAAATCAGGCTTTAAAGGATCTGCTGACATTACTTGCATGATCCTGTGATTATTCGATGCTCCTATGTAATAGATATGTAAGGGATCTTGTTTAGAGGGACACAACTGATAAATCCAGCCGTCTTTGAACAATACCAAGTGACGATCTGGGTCTAGCGCTAAAGTCCACCCCCCTTCATAATTACCGAGAAGCAACTCTACATCGTCCACATTTTCGGGTGCGATCGTGTATGAGGAAACTTTGGTGGGAATTGTTGTTTTCAAATCCTCCACAAACTTCTGATAAAGGGCTTCATTGTTAATGAAGTTGTCGAGATCGCAGTCATAGAGTAACTTTAGCAATTCTTGATTCATTTCCATCGACAACTCACGACCAAAACAGCCATTGCTGAGGATGACCATGCCGATATTGTGCTCTGGAACTAGCATCTGCATACAAGCCCAGGATGGTAAAAACCCTCCATGATGCCGAACTGTGATTTTTTCGGCAGGATTAGATTTCCTCTTAATTTCTTCTATCCACCAACCCATTCCGTATCTTGTGGTTCCTGTAATACCTGTATCACTACGCTTGGTTTTAGTTTCTTTGCCTTCTACATTCCAAACTTCCTGTAGAATTTCAGCGTTAACCACCCGCTTACCATCTGGGCTTACTCCGTCGTTCAACAACGTTATCAGGTAACGGTTCATATCTTCAACGTTGGAAACACTCTGACCTGCTGGGGCTATACCATCGATAAAGTTAATACTGATCGAACCTTTTTCAAAAGTTTTTGCTTGTCCATCACTCATATCGAGTCCGTAGCTAGTAGCATAGTCCCTACTAGCAGTTGATAAAATACCAGTGATACAGGTACTTTCCATGCCAATAGTATCAAATACTTTCTGGCGCATCAAGTGCTTATAACCTTGCAGCAATTGGGCTGTAGATGTACCATTTTTTAATGGTGTTAGGTAAGCAGCGCTGGCAAACAGCTCGTTGTTATAGATGTGTTCCCCCTCACTGCCTGGATAACATGGCAAAAAAGGGATATTTTTGATCGTGTATATTGCCGATTGGTCATTCCAAAGCGTTGAATTAGCACCAAATATTTCAGATTTGATGTTAGCATACCGATTAAGTGCACCCTCTATGCCAGTACACATTCCCAATAAATCTCTAACTCTTACTTGCTTGGTGGTGGCAGGGGGAAATTTGTACTGTGAGCTAATTTCCGACACTGGAGTATCCCAAGTATATAAACCCTTATCTACTTGAGTAGCAACCATAAAAGCGGTCAATGACTTAGTGATTGACCCCAACGTAAAAAGAGTTTTTGAAGTCGTTGGCTCCTTGGTTGCCAAGTCTCGCACGCCAAACCCCTGAGATACCAGCACTTTGCCATTTTGAACAATGCCTAATGATGCCCCTGGCACCATATAGAACTGCATCCTTTTCTCAAACTTTTTCTTAAAGTCTTCCAATTGTTGTGCAGATAAGGATGATTTTGGGGCTTTTGTTGTACTGTCTGACATTTTTTTATACTAGGATTTGTTCTTTTTGATTTTGGGCAGAAAACTGTCTAACTGTCATTGATTTAGTCTTGCTGCCGAGAAGTCTGAAGGAGTATAACCTCCTACATGAAGGCGATGTACAGTGGTAAATGAGGGATTTCAAAGCTTCAATAAAGGCGATCGCCAAACGTTCAATAGTTGTTCGTTCATGAAAGTTTTAGCTGTAAATATAATCCATTTGCAGCTTTTTCTTAACTACTAATCCATTAACATATAGGAGATCAGTATGAGTACTTAAGAGGATGTTTCAAAAGTCCAATAAGGTAAAAAATGTCGTTCTAAGTGGAGCCAAGTGTAACTAAGAATCTGGTTTTTTTCGCATATACTAAGTACAAGATTTCACAAGTTCGTAACGTTATTGAGTGCCGTAAACCCCGATCAGTAGGTTCTTCAATTCGTCACGGATTTATGAAATCCAGTCCTAAGATGTTTCACTCCGCTTCGCTGCGTTCAACACGACATCTAACAACCCTTTTAAAACATCCTCTAACGTGTTGTGATTGATACCGGAAGATTCCTGGGTGGGCCCCATCCGATTGATTCTGATTGTAACCCCGTAAAATCACTTCTAACCCCGTAAAATCACTTAATTAACTTTAAATAAGAAAAACTAATAGGAGCTTGGTTTGAGCTTCCAGTTTTGATCTGGTGGCAGCATCATTACTTAAATAGCGCAGGATGCCATAACCAATCCCTTTAAAAGGTATGCTCTGCAACTGCTCTTTAATCGATTTGAGCGCTTCTTTAAGATGATCAACGCATTCGAGTTGTAAGTGGAGCGGAAAATAAGTTGTAAACCAACCCACAGTCCGCGATAAATCAGGATTAATATAGCAATATTTCTATAAGTTTTGTATAGCAGTTGTGAAGTCACTGACTACCAAAAACCCGGTTAATTCAAATAAACCGGGTTTCTCAAAGTTCATGAATGATTTATGGTTTAATCCAATTGCATGTTCTCATTTAAGTAACGTGTTGTTTCCGGCGAGATTTTAATGTTAATGTCTTTGAGTTTAGGAATTTTTCGACGCTCTTCAGAAGGCTTGGAGGGAGGGGAAGTGGCTTCAGAATCGCTTGTAGACTCTGCTGATTTTGATGGTGTTGTTTGATTGTCTGTAATTTTTTCTCCTATGATTTATTCGTTTTGATTAGGGCTAGAAATGGGAAAGAAAACTGTCTAACTGTCGTTAATTTAGTCTTGCCCGGTTGATTCAAACAAACCGGGTTTCTCAAAATTCACTAATAGACATAGGAGTAGAAATGAACTATGCGTTGCCCAAAACCCTTGATTAGACGTAGCAGTGCTACGTCTCTACATCTTTTCCACTCCTATGTCTAATGATTTATGGTTTAATCCAATTGCATGTTCTCATGTAAGTAACGTATTGCTTTTTTCGAGATTTTGATCTTACGATCTTTGACTTTAGGAGGTTTTTTACCCTTTTTTACTCTCGGCTTGCGGGGAGCCAGTTCGGGACGATTACGAAAAGTCTCAACGGGTTTATCTGTTAATACACTGAGGACTTTACTATGTGCCTCAAGGGAGTCTAGTAGATTACGCAATTTTTTGAGGTGTCCGACTTGAGGTCCAAACATTTCAATGGTTTCTTGCTCATCATTTTCAACAAACCAAATTTTAGCTGTTTCAAATACATCAAAATTAGGGTCTGAAGGATCTGGTGTCATTACTTTCATGATCCTGTGATTATTCGATGCTCCTACGTAATAGATGAATGAGGAATCTTGTTTAGAGGGATACAACTCATAAATCCAGCCGTCTTTGAACAACACCAAGCGATTATCTTGGTCTAGCGCTAAAGTCCACCCGCCTTGATAATTACCGAGAAGCGGCTCCACATCGTCCAAAAAGTCGGATGCGATCGCGTATGAGGACACTTTCTGTGGAATTGTTGTTTTCAAATCATTCACAAACTTCTTATAAAGGGCTTCATTGTCCATGAAGTTGTCGAGATCAAAGTCATAGAGCAACTTAAGCAGCTCTTGATTCATTTCCATCGTCAACTCACGACCAAAACAGCCATTGGTGAGGATCGCCATACCGATATTGTGCTCTGGAACTAGCATCTGCATACAAGCCCAGCATGGTAAAAACCCTCCATGATGCCGTACCGTAATTTTTTCGGCAGGATTAGATTTCCTCTTAATTTCTTCTATCCACCAACCCATTCCGTATTTTGTGGTTCCTGTAATACCCACATCCTTAAGACTTGTTTTACTTTCTTTGCCTTCTACATTCCAAAGTTCCTGTAGAGTTTCAGCCTTAACTACCCGCTCACCATCTGGGTTAACTCCGTTGTTCAACAAAGTTATCAGGTAACGGTTCATATCTTCAACATTTGAAACACCCTGACCTGCTGGACCTATACCATCGATAAAATTAATACTTATCGAACCTTTTTCAAAAATTTTTGGTATTCCATCACTCATATCGAGACCGTAGCTCGTAGCATAGTCACGACTAGCACTTGATAAAATACCAGTGATACAGGTACTTTTCATGCCAATAGCATCAAATACTTTCTGACGCATCAATTGCTTATAAGCTGGCAGCAATTGGGATAAAGACGTTTTATTTTTTAATGGTGTCAGGTAACCAGCGCTTGCATACAGCTCGTTGTTGTAGTTGTGTTTCCCAATCTTGTTTGGATCGCATGGCAAAAAAGCGATATTTTTGATAGTGTATATTGCAGATTGGTCATTCCAAAGCGTTGCATTAGCACCATATATCCCAAGGTCTATGTTCGCATACGGATTAACTGCACCCTCTATGCCAGTAGCCATCCCCAGTAAATCTCTAACTTTTAGTTGGGTGGTGATTTGAGTGGGAAATTTGAACTGTGAGGTAATTTCAGACACTGGAGTATCCCAAGCATATAAACCCTCATCTATTTGAGTAGCAATCATCAAAGCTGTCATCGACTTACTCATTGACCCCAAGCTAAAAAGAGTTTTTGGAGTAACTGGATCCTTGGTTGCCAAGTTTCGCACGCCAAACCCTTGAGATACGAGCACTTGACCATTTTGAACAATGCCTAGTGCAGCTCCTGGTACCATATAGAACTGCATCCTTTCTTCAAACTTTTTCTTAAAGTCTTCCAATTGTTGTGCAGATAAAGCTGATTTGGATGGTGTTGTTGTACTGTCTGTCATTTTTATCTCCTAAGATTTATTCTTTTTGATTTTGGTAACAAAACTGTCTAACTGTTGTTGATTTAGTCTAGTTACTGGTGCGAGCCGCAGATAAGTCTTGCCGGAGTGTAGCCTCCGACCTCTGGTAAGATGCAGTATAAGCTGTTGTTGTATTGTCTATCATTTTTTTGTCCTAAGATTTATTCTTTTTGATTTTGGCTAGAAAACTGTCTAACTGTTGTTGATTTAGTCTAGCCGCAGAGAAGTCTGAAGGAGTGTAGCCTCTTATTTCCGGCGATGTACAGTGGTCTATAAGTGATTTCAAAGCCTCAATGAAGGCGATCGCCAGACGTTCAATAGTTGTTCGTTGATGAACGTTTTCACTGTAAATGAAATCGATTTGCAGCTTGTTCTTAACTACTAATCCATTAACATCTAGCAGATGAGCGCGAGTACCTAAGGGACTGTGATTGATGCCGGACGATTCCTGGGCGGGTTCCCATCCCATTGATTCTGATTGTAACCCCGCAGGATCAGTAAATTGACCTAAATAATTAAAACTAATTTGAGGTTGGGTTTGAGCTTTTAGTTTCTCATGGGTGGCAGGATCGTTGCTTAAATAGCGCAGGATGCCATAACCAATCCCTTTAAAAGGTATGCTCCGCAGCTGCTCTTTAATCGATTTCAGGGCTTCTGCGAGATTATCAACGGATTCTAGTTGCAAGTGGATCCCAAAACAAGTTGTAAACCAACCCACAGTCCGTGATAAATCTACATCGTCAAATAATTCTTCCCTACCGTGACCTTCTAAGTCAACTAATAATGATTTACTGCCAGTATATTTGGCAAAGCTTTGTACTAATGCAGTCAGCAGCACATCATTAATTTGTGTATTATAAGCCTTGGGGACTTCTTGTAGCAAGGTACGAGTTTGTTCTTCTGTTAAGGAGACTGATACTGTGCGACTGGATGCAAATATGTTGGCATTCTTGCCTTCGGGATAGTCCACCGGCATAGAGGAAATTTTTGATGGAGACTGGGCAAGCCAGTAGTTTAACTCTTTTAAAAGCGTTTCGGATTGAGCATATTCAGTCAGTCGAACAGCCCAATCTTTGAAGGAGGTGGTTTTTGGTTGAAAGATATCATTTTGCTCGCTTTTTTGGTAAGCTGTTGACAAGTCTTCTAGCAGAATCCGCCAGGACACGCCATCAACTACTAAGTGATGGATGACAATTAGCATTCGACTAGGGCGATCGCCTCCCAACCCAAACAGCACCACTCGCATTATCGGTCCTGTTGACAAGTTCAAACTAGCTTGTGTTTGGTTAGCGATCGCCTCTATATATCCTGGCTGTTCCGCGATCGGAATATCACACAGATCCACGACTTGGAAAGGTATTTGCTCATCTGGGGTAGCGTACACTTGCAGACATTGCGCCTCTTCTCGTCTAAATCGCAAGCGTAAAGCATCGTGATGGATTAATATTTTTTCTACTGCTCGTTCTAAAAGCTTTGGCTGCAAGTCAGTCGGCACTGACAACAAAACTGATTGATTGAAGTGATGAGGTGCGGGTAAATTCTGCTCCCAAAACCAATGTTGAATTGGAGTATTGGGTGCGGAACCCGTTACCAAATCTTGTGTCGCTTGGATAGAGGTAGTTGTGCTAGCTACTGTTGCTAATTCGGCGATTGTCTGATATTGAAATAACTGTTTTGGTACCAGATGCAAACCGGCTTGATTAGCTTTGGCGATAATTTGAATACTAATGATAGAATCTCCACCCAAGGCAAAGAAGTTGTCGTGAACGCCGACTTTTTTAACCCTCAAAATCTCGCTCCAGATAGTTACCAAAATTTCTTCTGTGGGAGTTCTGGGGGCGACATAACCATCGCGATCGCCTTCTGTGTCTGGTTCTGGAAGGGCGCGGTGGTCTACTTTGCCATTGGGGGTTAAAGGGAATGCTTCCATAATCACAAAAGCTACAGGCACCATATATTCTGGTAGCCTTTCCTTAAGGAAGGAGCGCAATGCACTGCTGGTTGGTTGTTCTAAGTAAGAAAGTACATAAGCTGTTAAACGCTTGTTGCCCGGTTGGTCTTCGCGGACTATAACTACCGCTTCTCGCACTTGCGGGTGCTTGCTCAGGATCGCTTCTATTTCTCCCAGTTCAATGCGGAAACCGCGAATCTTTACTTGATTGTCGATCCGTCCCTTAAATTCGATATTACCATCGCTTAAGTAACGCACCAAGTCTCCTGTTTTATAGAGACGGGCATCACTACCAAAAGGGTCAGCAATGAATTTTTCAGCTGTTAATTCCGGACGGTTCAAGTAACCGCGAGCCAAACCGTCTCCGCCAATATACAATTCTCCTGGGACTCCTATGGGGACAGGTTGAAGATGGCGATCGAGAACGTAAATAATTGTATTAGATATCGGACTGCCGATGGGTAGGTTAGTTGCTCCTTCTGGTACTGACTCTACTAAATACCAGGTGGAAAAAGTCGTACTTTCAGTTGGTCCGTACACATGTAGCAGTCGCTGTGGCGGTTCTTTTTTCAGTACCTCTGCTACCCAAGAGGGGTCTACTGCTTCACCTCCGAACAACAGAGTCCGCAGATGCTTGAATATATCTGGCACAACACTAACCAACTGATTGAACAGGGCAGTAGTGACAAACAAAATAGTAATTTTTTGCTCCCGTAGCTGTCGTGCCAATTCTTCGGGTGAAAGCATGACTTCTTTAGTAATGCCTACTAACTTGGCGCCGTGTAGCAAGGCTCCCCAAATTTCAAAGGTTGCGGCATCGAATGATATATTGGAAGCTTGAGCTATGGTATCATCGAATATCTGCACATAGTTAGTCTCAAACACCAGACGAATTACGGCTTGGTGGATTGCTGCTACACCTTTAGGTTTGCCTGTAGAGCCGGAGGTGTAAACAACGTAAGCCAAGTTCGTGGGTTTTATCTCTTCATTGAGGTTGTCGCTGCTTTGGGTGCCGATCGCTTGCCAGTCTGTGTCTAAGCAGACTATTTGCGCTTGATGTTCCGGCAAGTTGGCTGCCAATGCAGACTGAGTAATCAACACTGGCACTTGGGAATCTTCCAACATATAAGCCAAGCGTTCTTGAGGATAGTCCGGTTCGAGAGGAACGTAAGCGCCGCCTGCTTTGAGAATGCCTAACATGGCGACGATCGCCTCTACGGAGCGATTGACACAGAGTCCCACTAGCACTTCTGGACTAACACCCTTAGTTTGCAGATAATGTCCTAGTTGGTTGGCACGGGAGTTTAACTGCTCATAAGTGAGTTGTTCTTGTTCGTAGCTTACTGCTATGGCATCGGGGGTCTTTTTGACTTGTTCTTCAAATAACTCGACTATAGATTTGTCGGCAGGATAGCCAGTTTTGGTATTGTTCCAGGATAATAACTGCTGACTTTCCGCATCTGTCAGCAGAGGTAATTCTCCTATAGGGCGATCGGGGTTAGCAACAATTCCTGCCAGCAATGTCTGAAAATGCCCGATGGTGCGAGCGATCGTTTCTCTGTCAAACAAGTCACTGTTATATTCCCAGGCTCCTTCAATCCCTGCTTCTGTTTCCCATATCGATATTGTCAAGTCGAATTTGGCTGTCACGCTGTCTGTTGACAAAGGCTTGAGAGTAAGACCGGGCAGTTCTAATTCTCCCATAGGTGCATTCTGCAATGCAAACATGACCTGGAATAGAGGACTGTACGAGAGAGAACGTTCCGGTTGTAAAGCTTCTACCACTTGCTCGAAGGGCACGTCCTGGTGTTCGTAGGCGTCCAGAGCCTTCTGTCGCACTCGCTGGAGCAATTCTGAAAAACTAGGATTACCTTTTAAGTTGGTACGCAATACCAAGGTATTGACAAAAAAGCCAATTAGTGACTCAGTTTCTTCGCGGTGACGGTTGGCGATCGGGGTACCTATGCAGATATCTTCTTGAGCTGTATAGCGATAAAGTAAAGTCGCCAACGCACTTAATAAAATCATAAATAGGGTAGCACCGGACTCTTGAGCCAGAGTTTGGAGTTTTTTAGTTAATTCTGAAGATAGTTGAAATTTCTGGCTGCTACCGCGAAAGCTTTGAACTGGTGGACGAGAGCGGTCTGTAGGTAATTCTAATAGTGCGGGAGCGCCTAATAATGAATATTTCCAGTAATTAAGTTGGGTTTCTAAAACTTCTTTGCTCAACCATTGCCGCTGCCATACTGCAAAGTCAGCATACTGGAAGGGCAATTTTGGTAAAGGGGAAGGTACTTCTAATAAGAAGGAGCGATACAAAGTTGACAATTCGGTGATAAATATCCCCATCGACCAACCATCAGAGATGATATGGTGCATGGTTAGCAGCAGCACATGGGATTTCGACTGTCGTAATATAGTTACCCGAAGTAAGGGACTTTTTGATAACTCGAAAGGCTTTTGTGCTTCCTTGGTTATTAACTGCTTGACTTCCTCAGACTGTTCCTTCTCGGACAAACCTTGCAAGTCTATAACTGGTATAGTTAAAGTCAGTTGAGGGGCGTTAGCGCAGCTTTCCGCAGGAATCGCCTGCACTGGGATACCATTTAATTGAGAGAAACTGGTACGCAGGACTTCATGACGCCGCACAATTTCTTGGAGCGCTTGCTCTAAGGCTTTGAGGCTGAGGTTTCCAGCGAGCTCTACGACTGCGGGTATATTGTAAGTGGAACTGCTACCTTCGAGTTGCTCTAAAAACCACAGTCTTTGTTGATTCCAGGATAACGGAATTGGTTGTTCTCTAGAAACTGGGGCGATGGTTGGGACTTTTGATTTATCCTTTGTTTTCGAGTTTTGTTTTTCTGCTTGCAGCTTTTTTAGTACAAGTTCGCGTTGTGCCGGAGAAAGTTTTTCTAAACGTTTTTGTAGGTCACTCATAATTTGTAAATTATTGTTTGCTGATGGTTACAAAGAAAGGCAGAGGGTCGAGGGCAGCTATGCTGAAGGTAAAAAGTATCAATTAAAACTTTAGTTGTGGGTAGGGTGTCCACGCTTGTAAGAAAATGTATTTCGAGACGCGCTAGCTTTGCTTAGACGGCATTGCGCGTGGGTTCCCGTGACTCATAGCTGCCTCCTGCCTTCATGAATACCTTTGTTTTATTGTTCCATAGACCTCTTGCAAAAGTCGAAAAGTTGTGGATGTCATTCTCAGCCAAACGCAGTGTAGCGTTCGCGCAGCGTGTCCCAAAGGGACTCAGAATCTCGCGAGATGTTTCGCTTCGCTCAACATGACATTTCAAGCATTTTTGCAAGAGGTTTCATCTGTGCATAGCATCTTTTTTAGAAATTTGTTGGTTAATTATTAAAATTATCCTAATGCTATAACTTTTCCCCATTTAGCTGTTGTTGTGCGTCTTGCTCGGGGAGTTGCTCAACTTCAGCCAAAATCTTTTCCAAAGCATCGGCTTGGGCTTCTGCTAGCTGAAGTTCTGTAACAAAAGTTGCCAATGCTGCGACGGTAGGGTTATCAAAAACACTACGCAAAGATAAGTCTATTTCAAAAGCGGCTCGCAGTCGAGAAATCATTTGGGTTGCTAGCAGAGAATGTCCTCCTAAATTAAAGAAATTATCATCAAGTCCCACTTTTTCAACTGACAGCAACTTTTGCCATACCTCTGCAATCTTTTTTTCAGTATCAGTTTTTGGTTCAATATAAGTAATTTCATATCGGGACTTGGGATCGGGAGGAGGAAGAGCGTCTCGATCTAGTTTTCCATTAGGAGTCAGGGGTAAAGCATCCAGCATGACAAAAAAGCTGGGGAGCATGAAATTGGGAAGTTTTTGCTTTAGATAAAACTGCAAGTCATGTATTAATTGATTAACATATTCTCCTTCTGTTTTTAACTTTATTGGAACAATGTAAGCAACTAACTGCTTATGTGTTAAATCATCTTCTCTCACGACAACAACCGATTTTTGCACGGCGGGATGTCTAGATAGTACTGACTCAATTTCTCCAAGTTCAATGCGAAAACCGCGTATTTTTACTTGATTGTCTATTCTACCTAGAAACTCGATGTTTCCATCTACAAGGTAACGAACCAAGTCTCCGGTTTTGTAAAGGTGATTCTTGATTTTGCTAAACGGGTTTGCTACAAACTTTTGATCGGTTAATTCCGGACGATTTAAGTAACCCCGTGCTAAACCGTCTCCGCCGATATACAATTCTCCCGGAACTCCTATGGGGACAGGTTGCTGGTTACGGTCTAAAACGTAAAGGGTTGTATTGGATATGGGACGACCTATAGGGATGTTTGTCGCTCCGGCGGTCACTTGTTCTATTAAATACCAGGTTGCAAATGTGGTACTTTCTGTGGGACCGTAGACATGCAACAATCTTTCAGGAGGTTTATTTTTTAGTACCGCTTCTACCCACGATGGGTTGACAGCTTCTCCTCCAAACAATAGAGTTCGCAGGGATTGAAATATATCAGTACGGAAGCTAACTAATTGATTGAAAAGGGCGGTAGTGATAAATAATATGGTAATTTTATCTTTGTTTAACTGCTGATGAAGCTGCTCTGGGGAAAGCATGACTTCCTTGGTTATTCCTACAAACTTAGCTCCATTAAGTAATGCACCCCAAATCTCGAAAGTTGCTGCGTCAAAGTTCGCGTTTGAAGCTTGTGCAATACATTCATCGGAGGTTATTTGCACATAATTTGTTTCTTTTACTAAGCGAACGATCGCTTGGTGAGGGACAGCAACACCTTTGGGTTTCCCTGTAGAACCGGATGTGTACATTACATAGGCTAAGTTGGTAGGTGTTACTTCAGTTTTTGGGTTGTCACTGCTATAATTGCAAATAATCCAATCTGTATCTAAACAGACTACTTTGGCTCGATGTTCGGGCAAGTTAGCTGTTAATTGAGATTGACTCACCAAGACAGATATTCCTGCATCTTCTAACATATAGGCTAGGCGCTCTTGGGGATAAGCGGGGTCGAGGGGTACATAAGCACCACCAGCTTTGAGAATGCCTAACATTGCAACAATCATGTCGAGGGAACGTTCGATACACACTCCAACTAAAACTTCAGTCCCAACTCCCATGCTTTGCAGGTGACGTGCTAGTTGGTTTGCACGGCTATTAAGTTGTTGATAAGTAAGTTTCAAATCTTCGTAGATAGCCGCGATCGCTTGAGGATTATTCTCTGTTTGCTGTTCAAATAATGTTACAACATCCGCTTCGTAAGGATAGTTTGTTTTTGTCTCGTTCCATTCTACTAAAAGTTGATTTTTCTCTGCATTCGTTAGCAGCGGAACCTCAAATAGTCGCTGGAAAGGGTTAGCAGCGATCGCCTGTAGCAATGTTTGGAAATGTCCCAGCATTCTGCTAATAGTAGCAGCATCAAAGCGTTCTGTGTCGTAGCTAATTCGTATTAATAATTCCGATCCTGGGATGGCGATCGCACTCAGAGGATAATTAGTTTGTTCAACTCCTGTTATATTAGTAATTTCTAAGCTGCCAAATTGATGCTTAGATGATTCGTCTAACGGATAGTTCTCAAATACCAACAAACTCTCAAATAAAGGCATTCCTTCGGAAACTTGACTGTTAGCCTGAATTTCTACCAGAGGGCTGTAGGAATACAAATCCCTTTCCATTTGTTGAGAAAACAACTGTTTGAGCCAAGGTAATACTTCTATATCTTTTGGTACTTGAATCCTAATCGGTACTGTATTAATGAACAGTCCTACCATAGATTCCACTCCGGACAAAGTAGGAGGACGTCCGGAAACTGTTACCCCAAACACGATATCCGACTCACCACTATAGCGACTTAACAGTAGTGCCCATGCTCCCTGCACGATTGTATTTAAGGTGAAAAAATTTTGTTTTGCCAGTGACTGTAATGCTGTTGTAGTCTTTGCTGATAAATACTGTTGTTCGTATGCAGATTTTTCTAAAGAAATGCGGTTTGTCGCACTACGATCCACTATCAAAGGAGTCGGATTTGTAAACCCATCAAGGGTTTTTTGCCAGAATGTTTTTGCTTGTTCAAAGTCATGTTTATCCAACCAAGCAATATAATCGCGGTAGGGACGAACGGGAGGCAAAGATATATTTTCGTTTTTGTCGAACGCTTGATAAAAAGCCAATACCTCTTGGAGAATAATAGACATACTCCAACCATCTGTCACCAGATGATGATGACTCCATATTAATTCGTAGGTATCCGCCTGCAACTGAATTAATCTCCAACGCATTAGCGGTGCTTGATTAAGAGGAACTTGCTGCTCTAATTCAGATTGCTTGAAAGCTTGCAAACGCTCTTGCTGTTCTGAAGAAGACAGGTGTTGCCAGTCTAAGTTTTCCCAAGGCAAATTTACAGACTTTAACACTACTTGCAGTGGCTTTTCGCGACTTTCCCAGAGAAATAAAGTCCGCAAAGCTTGATGTCGTTCAACGACTCTTTGCCAAGCCTCCTGGAACGCTTGAACTTGCAGATTGCCTTGCAATGTAAAGTTTAATTGCTGAAAGTAAATTCCTGATTCTGGCGCGTAAAGCGTATGAAATAGGATTCCTTCCTGTGTTGAGGAAAGCGGATATATTGCTTCAATATTTTTGTTTTGTTTATTCATCCTCTTGATCCCCCATCACCAATTAATTTCCGCAACCAAATTATCTAGTTCTGACTGGCTTAATGCTACATCAGGAAAATCTGAAGGTGTATAACTGCCCGTATCTGGCGAAACGCAATGCTCTATTAGAGAGTTCAATGCTTTGATAAAATCATTCGCCAGATTTTCAATCGTAGTTTTTTTATGGATATTTTCGCTGTAAGTCCAATCTAATTGGAACTTACCTTCAACCACCAATCCGTTGAGTTCTAGTAGATATCTGCGTTTTCCAGATGCGCTTTGAATAAGACCTGTATCTTCTTGGGCAAATCCTAAGAAAATAGATTCCGATTGCAAAGAATCAAATTGACCCAGATAGTTAAAACTTACCTCTGGTTGAATCTGATTTTTCAGTTGTTCTCGAATAGTAGTATCTGAATTGAGATAGCGTAGTATTCCGTAACCAATGCCTTTGGCAGGAACATTCCGCAGTTGTTCCTTGATTATTTTCAGTGCTTCTCCAGGCTGATTAACAGTTTCGCCCAATTGCAACATCACGGGAAATCGACTTGTAAACCAACCAACTGTCCGCGACAAATCTACATCTTCCCATAGTTGTTCGCGTCCGTGACCTTCTAGTTCTACAAACAGTCCGCTAGCATCGGTCCATTTCGCAAAACTTTGGGCTAATGCTGTAAGCAGCACGTCGTTAATTTGAGTATTGTAAGCAGATGGAACTTCTTGTAACAGAACACAAGTTTGTTCTACACTCAGGGATACTGACACAGTTTGACTGGATGCAACAGTGTTATTTTCTTTACCGTCGGGAAAATCTACTGGCATAGCAGTAACAT
Organism: Tolypothrix sp. VBCCA 56010; assembly: GCF_050875635.1. NCBI lineage: Bacteria > Bacillati > Cyanobacteriota > Cyanophyceae > Nostocales > Tolypothrichaceae > Tolypothrix > Tolypothrix sp. VBCCA 56010. The sequence goes on along the minus strand of NZ_JBPAOH010000024.1, from coordinate 33,234 downwards.
CCGAGATGTACTGTTGTTTCCAATAATCCAGTTCTTTTAAGACTGTTGCAGATTGAGCATATTCAATCAGCCGATAAGCCCAATCTTGGAAAGAAGTGGTTTTAGGGGGCAATTGAATAGTTTCTCGGCGATCGCCTTGTTGGTAAGCGCTGTTCAAGTCTTCCAGCAAAATGCGCCACGAGATGCCATCAACGGCTAGATGATGGATGACTAAGAATAAGCGATCGCGTCTATCTTCACCCAGCTTAAATAAAACCACCCGCATTATCGGTCCTGTTGCCAAATTCAAGCTTGCCTGAATTTCAGTTGCAGATGACGCGATCGCCTCTGGCTGTTTTTCAGCGGAAATATCAGACAAATTTATGACTTCAAACGGTATATCGTCAACTGGGGCGATTGCTTGTTGCCCTGGCAAAGCGTTACGCAAGCGCAAAGCATCGTGATGTACTAGCAATTGCTGAACCGCTTGCTTCAATAACTCAGGTTTGGGCTTTGATGATACCTCTAATAGTATTGATTGATTGAAGTGGTGCGGTTCGGGTAAGTTTTGCTCCCAGAACCAATGCTGAATTGGGGTTAAGGGCATCACCCCTGTAATTATTCCCTGTTCGGCAATAGTTGAAATAGTACTACCTGCTAGTGCTGCTAATTTGGCGATCGTCTGATACTCAAACAGTTGTTTGGGATTGAGTATTAAACCAGCCTGATTTGCTCTAGCAATCATCTGAATACTGACAATCGAGTCCCCACCCAATTCAAAGAAATTGTCGTGAATACTGACTTGTTTTCGCCTTAACAGTTCGCTCCAGATAGCTGCGAGGCATTTTTCCTGGGGTGTGCGGGGTGCGGCAAAATCCACATCCGTGCTAGATGTTACATCCTGTGGTGTTGGGAGAGCGCGGCGGTCGATTTTGCCATTAGGCGTAAGTGGCATCACTTCCAGGCTGACAAACGTTGCTGGCACCATATATTCTGTCAGTTTCCTCTTGAGGAAATCCCGTAGTACGCTAGCAGTAGGAACCTCGTCTGAGTCAAGAGGAACAATATAAGCTATCAGACGCTGGCGATCTTCGTCTTCTCGGACTATAACTGCCGTTTCTTTTACACCTTGATGTTGTCCCAAAACAGCTTCGATTTCTCCGAGTTCGATGCGGAAGCCGCGAATCTTTACTTGCTCGTCTATCCGACCAAGGAATTCGATGTTACCATCATCTCGGTAGCGAGCTAAGTCTCCAGTTTTATAGAGGCGGGCATCAGGTTCATCGCTAAAAGGATCAGCAATGAATTTTGATTGAGTTAATTCTGGGCGGTTCAGATAGCCGCGTGCGATTCCAGCACCGCCGATATACATTTCGCCTTTAATGCCGATGGGGACTGGTTGGAGATGGCGATCGAGAATATAGATTTGAGTGTTGGCGATCGGGCAACCGATGGGCACCGATTGTTTTTGTTGCCAATCTTGACAGTTATAAACGCTGCTCCACACTGTCCCTTCTGTTGGACCGTATTCATTAAATAGACCGCAATCGGGTAAACTTAGGCGATGTTGCTCGATCAGCTTCCCCGGACAGGGTTCTCCTGCCACGATCGCTGCTTGCAGTCCTTCTAGTTGCTGTGGCGAAGCTTGCTCCAAAATAACAGCATAGAGAGAAGGAATGCTCAATAAATAGGATACCTGATGTTGTGCTATTAATGTTGCTAGCTGTAGCGGCTCAAATTGAAACTGCTGTGGTGGCAGTACCAGGGTACCGCCTTGGCATAATGTCCAAAAGATGCCTGCTACGGAACTATCGAAGGCAAAAGAAGATAGTAACAAAAAAGATTGCGGTGGTTCTTGGTAGTAAGTCCAACGGTTACTCGTCGAATGTACTAAATTTTGATGCGTTACTAAAACTCCTTTTGGCTTTCCTGTGGAGCCTGATGTATAAATCGCATAAACTAAATTTTCGGCTGTAATGTTACTGCTAGGACTGTCTTCGGGACTATCAGCTATTTCCTCCCACTCTGAATCCAGACAAATGACTTGTCCCCAATGGGCGGGTAGTTCTGCTTCTAAATGCTCTTGGGTTAATAATACGGGGGGCTGTGCATCTTCTAAAATAAAGGAGATGCGATCGAGGGGATAGCTGGGATCGATTGGTATGTAAGCACCACCTGCTTTCAATATCCCCAGTATTCCTACTACCATCTCCAAGGAACGTTCTACACAAATCCCCACTAAAACATCGGGTCCTACGCCCATTGCTTGCAAGTAGTGGGCTAGTTGGTTGGCACGTTGATTTAACTCTTGATAGGTCAGCTGCTTATCTTCAAATACTACCGCCACCTGTTCGGGAGTCTGCTCTGCTTGCGCTTCAATTAGTTGATGAATGCACTTATCTTGAGGATAATCAGTTTTGGTATTGTTCCATTTTGTTAGTTGTTGCTGTTCCTGTTCTGTTAACAATGGCAACTTCGCCAGACATTTTTCTGGTTCTGTCACCATGCTTGCAATTAAAGTTTGTAGATGTCCCAAGAGGCGGGCGATAGACCCTGACTCAAAACGGGCGCGATCGTATATAATTTCTAAGGTTAATTCTTTCTCTTTATCCGATCGCGCTGTTATGGCGATCGCGTAATTCTTTTCTGACCAACTTTTTATGTTGCTAACACTGATGCTCCCGTATTGCGATCGCATCAAAGCTTGTTCGTGAGAATCTTCAAAACCTACGTAGCTGGAGAATATTGGTAAATTTATATTACTCCAATCCCGAATTTGTTGTATCGAGTTATATTCGTATTGTTGTAAATTAACTTGCTGCGCTTGTAATTCTTGCAACCAAGAGCTTACAGATACATCGGGGCAAACGCGCACTCGTATTGGTACAATGTTCTCAAAAGCCCCCAGCATCGACTTCGATCCTTGTAGCGCTTCTGGACGACCAGCTACCTGGATGCCAAATACTACCTCTTCTTCCCCAGTATACCGACTTAATAATAGAGCATAAGCCCCTTGCACGAGAATGTTTAAGCTTAACTGACACCGGGAGACTACCGTTGCTGGGATTTTTAAGTGCTGGCGATCGCAAGTCCCAGATGCACCCCCCAAATACTGTTCTATCACCAATGGGGTAGGTGCAGAAACGCCTTTTAACGACTTCCAAAAAACTTCAGCCTTTGACTTATCCTGTTTCTTTAGCCAATTTATATAATCTTTGAAAACCAGACTTTCTTTTAATTGCAGATTTGTAGGGCGATCGCCCTCTTGATAATTAGCAAATATCTCGTTTAAAAGCAAGTAACAACTATGTTTGTCTAGAATTAAGTGATGATATGTCAGAATAACTTGATATACTTGTTCTGACATCCGACAAACCGATAGTCTGGCAAGGGGGACTGTAGAAGAAGACCGGAAAAGCTGCTCTCTTTCGCTTTCAAGAAAATTATCTAGCTTTAGAACCGTTTCTCGCAGGGATAAACTGCTCCAATCTTGTTTGAAGATCGCAACTTTCAGTTGTTTAATGACAACTTGCCGGGGACGTTCCAAGTTTTTCCCAACAAACAAAGTCCGCAACACAGACTGTTGATCTACTGTCAGTTGCCAAGCTTGTTTCAATTTCTCAACATTTAGTCCAAGCACCTCACAAATTAATTGACCGCAACCTTGCATATTATCTGCCAATACTGTTTCTTGTACGGGCGATAAGGTGTAGATTTCTTCAATATTTTTTAGATCCATTACATTCCCTTGTTTATTCCTAATTAAACAGATTTGGCGACGAATCCTAGTTTTTTAGAAATAATTCTTTTTTGACAAACAATCTTTCAGATATTATCCCGCGACTTTGACACTCAGAGACTAATTTATTAGCCTCAGCGGAGGCATTACTTTCTTCTGGATTTTCAAAAGACATCAGATAACTCAACCAAGGTTCATACCCCATTGCATAGACATAAACTTCTTTTGGTTGTAAACTCTCAATTAAGGCGATCGCTTTTTGGTAATCACTACCACTGGATGCCCGCGAGCGATCCATTTTTCGAGGTAATGGTTTAATTAATAAAGCTCCATAAGCCCAGCTTAGAGGTGCTCCATCACATTGGACTCCCAAAAAAATTAGATCGATTTTTCCTAGTGCTTCTCGAATATTATCGTAAATCTTGTATTCGCAATTACTTGAATCTGCTCCCACTAAAATCGCGTTATCTTGCAAGTTTACCAAATAGGCTATTTTCGATCTAATTTTCAGGTCTGCATGTTCTCCCAAAAAAGGTAAACCTGTAATCATTCCACCATTCACATCTATTGTTTCTATTTCGTCCAGCTCAATTACTTGTTTAAACCCAATATTATGCAACAATAATTTCATTGATGGATCTGTTAATTCGCCACCATTATTTTTCGGCACAATTACTGTTTTAGTTTTGTGACGCAGTTGTAACAAAGTTTCCAGCATAAAGTGATCGTGGTGCTGGTGAGTAATTAGTATATAATCTATGGTATCTGGTAGATCGGCATAGGTGTAACGAGAAATTCCACTTTCATATTGATAGCTAATCAGGGGATCGCACAAAATGCTGATGTCTTTTGATTCAATTAAAATACAAGCGTGACCAAAATAACGAACCCTTACCTGTTCTCCTGTATATTTGCTAAGTGGCGCTGGAACTGCCTCTGTAAAAAACGATTCAAACAAAGTTTTATCGCCGTTTTGAATATCTAATACTTCCTCAATAAAACCTAATGGTTGGGAAGTTTGTTTCATCTTGAACAACTCATCTAGCCCTTTATGGTTGAAATGAGTATTGAGACGAAAACTGTTTTCAGCTTCTAGCCTGGGAGTACTGAAAATAAAGGGACGCTCGTCTTTGTTAACTAAACATAGGGATAAACTTTGCAATGTTTTTTTGTAAAACTTGCTTTTGTATAACAATCCTTCTATAAACCGAACTGACGGTTGATTATTAATGTCATAAACAAGTTCTACATAACCTTTCAAAACATCAGGTACATCTTTATAAAGAGGCTCTATTGAATAGCCTTTAGCTTCATCCATTAATAATAAATGAAGGTTTTTAATCGCTTCTGCCAAGTCTAGCAGTTCCTTTCCATCTTCTTGAGTTTTTTGCATCAGATGTTTAATTTGATCCACTCGACTTTCGTCGTAGTTAATGAAAGGACCTCCTTTCATTTTGGGATTTTTCAAAGCGGAAATATGAAAATGGGGAGCTGCTACGAATGATTCCATTATTTTTAAATGCGAATTAACCATATACATAGCAGCAGTAGTTGGCGACATCAAGTAAGGCCAAGCATACCATTGATTAAATAATGGCTCTGGTTGTACATTTTGTTTTAAATATACTTTTTTATTACTCATTATCACTTTTTAAATTTATAACTTCAGAACGAATTTTCAGAGCTACTCTGATTTTTACAGCAGGGTTAGCGCATCTCAAACGTTATTGACAAGCAGATTAGAGGCATCATTATGTTTAAAGAAACAAGTCTTAATAATAGTAAGCATATAATTATTCATTGCGGCTCGATGAGACTTTTGACTTAGAATTGTAAAATTGAATGCACTGATTATACACTCATCGATATGCTGCTAACCATTGCTTCCATATTTTTTGCAATTGTTCACAAGGAAATATCGGAATCTTTGCAACACTGTTCAAGGGTGAATTCTGACTCTTCCTGAACGGATTATGTCCGTAATTCAGAGCCGATTTTTTTGCGATATTTCGCAATTATATTTGACCTGAACGCAATTGCAATATACCACAATAGTAGCGAGAGCGATCGCGCCCACATGAAGAGGCTGAATGCTCAAGGGTGGAATGAAAGAGCGCGATCGCGCCCACATGAAGAGGCTGAATGCTCAAGGGTGGAATGAAAGAGCGCGATCGCGCAGGGCGCAGACACCTTTGGCGTATCGCAAAGATTTTTTTTCTCACAAGCATACAGTACGAGCAGCACTGCGTTGTGGTTAAACAACGGATTAGGTGGACTATGTGTAAATGGCATCCGTCGTCTTTAGCATACTTAGAGCAGAACTGAACTATTCAGCTATGTTTTCTCCTCATTAATTTGGCGGACTTAATGATAATTATAATCAAATTTCAGCGCGAAAAGGGAAACGTCCTTCCCTTTTCCCTCCTACCCTTGTTTATTATCATTCTCATACAACAAACATTTAAGTATATTCGCTCATTGACAAAGTTAAGGCAGCCTTAAATTGTAATGAACAGATAGTGCACCGTCCAAAAAAATGATTATCGTTATCATCGAACTAGGACAAAAAGAAAAGATTTTTTCTTTCTTTAGAATTGAACAACCAAAATCATGTATTATCAAAACAATTACAGCCTAAACACTAGCTGTTTAATAGAGTTTAACGATTGCCAATAACATGAGATTGAAAAACTGTAAAGGTACACTACATCTAAAACCAGAGTAAACAAAGCGTAAAGCTTAGTAGAATTTGTGGTCAGCTACCAGAATTAATCACACAGAAAAGGGGTTGTAATCTATGGCTACTTATTTAATAGCTTCAATAGCGGTAAAAAATGCTGAAGTTTATGAAGAATACAAGCACAAAGTCCCTGATACAATTGCCAAGTATGGCGGACGTTACTTAGTCCGTGGTGGGGAAGGGGAAGTAGTAGAAGGAAATTGGAAAACAGATCGATTGATCGTTTTAGAATTTCCTGACAAGAATGTATTCAAAAGCTGGTATAACTCTGAAGATTACAATAATTTGAAAGCATTGCGTCAAAATAACGCCGTGAGCAATATTGTCATCGTCGAAGGAATTTAGCTGTTATGAGTCACCATTGACAGCGAAGACCTCATCATCTTCAATTTGAGGTTTGTCTGGTAAAAACACAGCGACAATATTTACAAGTTGAAGTAGCTCTATCCGTCAAATCAGGATGACAGAATATTTAAGTTGACAACTTAAAGTATCAATGGAGAACAATAGCATGAAAAGTGATATCAAAACCTTCAAATATATAATCGTTGGTGCCGGACCTGGCGGTATCCAGATGGGATATTTTCTTGAAAAGAACAATAAAGATTACATTATCCTAGAAAAAAATGATACGGCAGGGTCATTCTTTGCAACCCAGCCAAGGCATAGAAAGCTGATCTCGATAAATAAGAAATACAACAGCTTTACAGAGGATGAGTTCAACTGGAGGCATGATTGGAACTCTCTTCTCAGCGATGATCCTTCGATGAGATTTACTTGCTATACGGATGAACTTTTCGCAAGTGCAGACATCCTTTATCAATATTTACAAGATTTTGCCAAGCACTTTAACCTTAATATTTCCTACAACGTAGCTGTAACCAAAATTAAAAAAGACAGTGATGGAGATTTCTTATTATCTACGTCAACTGGGCAAATATATAAGTGCCAATGCCTTTTGTTGGGGCTAGGAGCTGTTGTGCCCGAAATCCCTGATAATATTGAAGGAATTGAATTGACAACGGGATACGAAGATCACCCATTAGATATTGAACTATACCGAAATAAGCGAGTTGGTATCCTCGGTCAAGGTAACTCAGCATTTGAAACAGCAGAATATCTCTCAGGTGTTGCGGCATTTGTCCACATTTTGGCTAAACAGCCAGTCAAATTTGCATGGGAAACTCATTTTGTCGGCGATCTTAGAGCAGTTAATAACAATATATTCGATATGTATCAGCTAAAATCGCTTCATGCGGTTCTCAATCCACGCGTGAAGAGAATTAGCAAGGTATCTGAAAACACATTGCAGACGAATCATGAGTATGATTATCCGAATGCAAGTGTTCCGGGTACATTGAAGCTGACAAGAGAGTATGACTTTATTATCCGCTGTACTGGATGGAAGTGGTTTAATGAAGAGCTTTTTGATGAAATCAAGCCTCAGACTTGGAAACGAGGCAAGTATCCTGAAATAACGCCGATTTGGGAATCTGTTAACGTTTCAAACCTCTTTTTTATCGGGGGCGCTATGCAAGGTAACGATCGCCAAGCATCGTCCGGCTTTATTCACGGATTCAGATACAACATAAAAACTTTATTTCATCTCTTAGAGGAGAAATTCGAGGGCATTCCATATCCCAGGAAAACCTTTGAGCCACTCGACTGGGACGAGTTTTTGAACTGGATGTACCAACGCTTTAGCATTTCTGCTGCTCTTTTCCAACTCTACGGTGTCCTGTGTGATGTGTTAGTCCTCTCTGAGGACTTGAAGCAAGCAACCTTGTACCAAGAATTGCCACTCAAACATATACAGCAGCTCGATTTCAAAGAGCAGCACGTTTTGTTCCTGACTTTAGAATTCGGCTTCCATAAGTTTGATGAGTCCAGTATTACTTTTCTCGGACCCTCCGATCCGGTCGATACCTCCTGTGCTGCATTCTTACATCCGGTCATACGACATCTACATAAAGGAGTCACTGACGAGTTTCATTTCGGAGATTCTCTTTTAGCTCGATGGGATCGACCTCATGGAACAGGGGGAGCTGTCATGTCTTATCACTATACCTTCCAGAAATGGCTCGAAAGTAAACTAGGCTTGAACTTCAATTTACCTGAACCTGTGGAAGGTGGTTCTTACCACAAATGGTCAGAGGAAGAGATCGCACAATGGCAGCAGACCCACGCAGCGAGCACGTCTTCTCATCCGTGTAAACGACCGATTTGACATCCTCAGCGCACAATTTGTTTTTTGGTCGCTATTCATCCCCACCGTCTTATACGGTGGGGAATTCCGCCACATTCAGGTTAAAACTACCCTTTCCTGGAAGAAGAAGGCAACCAACGGCGAAGCCATCAGCGTGGTAACAATCGCCATAATCACCATGATGGTGAATAGCGTCGGCGTGATTACGCCTTGCTCCAGCCCAACGTTGAGGATGATTAACTCCATCAACCCTCGTGCATTCATCAACGCACCGATTGTCGCCGAATTGCGCCAATTTTCACCCCCAAATCGCGCTGCCAGCATACATGACACCCCCTTACCGACAATGGCGATTATCAGGATAAGTACCGTGACAGCCCACAAGGTAGGTGTATTTACCAGACCAATCTGGGTGTTGAGACCAGAGAAGACGAAGAAGATCGGTAGCAAAAACGAGGTCGTCAAAAACTCAGTGTGTTTGCGAACCTGGTCGGCGAATTCGCCGCGTGGCATCACCGTACCCAAAATAAACGCGCCGAATATCGCATAGATGCCCGTCACATCGGTGAACCAGCCGCAGAACATCAAAACTATCAATAATAAAGTCAGCGTTTGTCTCGTCACACCCCCATCGTGCTTAGTCCGACGAGTGAAAATGGTAAATGCCGGACGCCCGACGAAGATCATAAATAGCACGTAGCCAAAGCCACCACCAATCGCCAATGCTGCAATACTTACTGAATTTTTAAGGCTCGCGAGGACAATCGCTAGCAAACACCAGGCGACGCCATCATCCAGCGATGCTGCCGCCAGCGCCAAGGTTCCAAGGCGGGTTTTGGCGAGACCACGTTCGTATATGATGCGAGCTAACATGGGAAACGCCGTAATTGTCATCGACGCACCCAGAAATAGCGCTGCTGCCCAGAGGCTAACCCCAGGTTTAAAGAAGTTCCCAGTACCGTACAATAACGGAGTTGCGATCGCACCTAATATGAATGGAGTTAAGATACCCGCTCCAGATAGCAAGCCCGCACTTTTTACATGGTGCTTTAGCACCTCAGTATTGAACTCCAAGCCGATCAAAAACATATAAAGCACCAGCCCAATCTGACTGATGGCAAAGAGAATCGACATTGATGGGTTCGGAATCTTCGTTGCCCCCTCAATCAAGATTGGAGCTTTGGGAAACAGCCATTGTTGAAACTCTGGCACGAGGAAGCCAAACAGTGATGGTCCTAACATCACACCGGCGATCATCTCGCAGACCACATCGGTTTGCCCAAGATAGCGACGCCCAATTATTGTCACAAGGCGACAAGTAGCCAAAATGAAGGTCAGTTGCAGTAATAGCTTAATTATCAGCTCAAAGTTTGACATGCTAATGCTCCAGTAAGGGTTTGAAACTCTCCGGTGCCAATGCTGCTTTATCAAGGGTAGTTAAATCAATAGCAAGAGAGACTGTCCAGCCATTAGATAAAGGTAGTAAGGTTAGTGGAGGATTGCTATCAATTAGTAGGGTTTGAAATACTTTTTAGAATAGCTTTGCTTCACGTCCTACGGTCTCAAATAGGGCTGTTCAGCTAAGGTCATAAAATTAGCTGATTCTTCTTAATTCCCTAAAAATATAAACCCTCTAATCTACCCTTTTTATCACCATTTTTTAGTAATATAAAAGCCACAGTTCCTGCTACTAACCAAAGTCCTCTTAATACCGTTAATAAGTATATCCTGAAAGGAGTATCAAGGGCGATCGCTCTTTTTGCTTGGGGGGAAGTTCAGCTTCAAGAAAACTTTTCGGTAAAGCTGAAATTGAGATGCGCTTACCCTGATTTTTACCGAACGGAAATCTTCCCAATTTCCATCATCAACTTCTCGAACTCGCTTTGACTTAACTCCGCATCCGGAAAGTCATGTGTACTATAACCACCTGTTTCTTCATCAGTTAAAAGTCTTAAATTCCTTAGCCTGTGTTCTGGTTCTGCGACAATACTTTGTAGCAGTGTTTGAAAATGCTGAAGCATTTGAACTATTGTCGATGCTTCAAATAAATCTGTTTTATATCTCAACCGACCTTTTATGCCTTCTGGGATATATTCCAGAATAAATTCTAAATCAAAAATTGCGGTTGGGGTCTCGAATTCTAGCGATCGCACTTGCAAACCACTTAATCCTAATCCTTCAACTGCCGTATCTTGCAGAGTGTACCATACCTGAAACAAAGGATTGCGACTCAAATCTCGTTTTATATTAAGCTCTTTTACTAGCTTTTCAAAAGGAACGTTCTGATTTTCGTAAGCCTCTAAAGTTACTTGACGCACCCGATTTAATAGTTCCAGAAAAGTGGGATTCTCACTCAAATCAAGCCGCAATACCAGAGTATTAATAAATAATCCAATTAGTGGCTCTGTCTCTTTGGGGTAACGGTTGGCAATTGGAGAACCAATAACAATATCTGACTGAGAACTGTAACGAAACAATAAAGTTGCCAAAGCCGCTAACAAAATCATATAAAGAGTAGCGCCAGACCTCTTGCTGAGATTTTTGAGCTTTTCAGTTATCTCTGTGTTTAACTGAAATGTCTCGCTATCTCCTCGCATACTATCTACTAGAGGACGATCGCGATCGCTCGGCAATTCTAACAATGCCGGTGTCCCAGCTAGTTTTTGTTTCCAATAGTCTAGCTTGGGTTTTAAGATATCTTCTTCAAGCCATTGGCGTTGCCAAACCGCAAAGTCGGCATACTGGATTGGCAATTCTGCTAAAGGTGAGGGCAAGTCTTTTGCAAAGGCTTGATATAAAGTAGACAATTCTTTAATAAAGATTGCTGTAGACCACCCATCAAAGACAATATGGTGTATAGTCATAAGCAGAACGTGGGACTGCGATCCCAGTCGCAACAGCATATTCCGCACCAACGGTCCGTTGACTAGATCAAACGTTCGTGATATTTCTTCAAGAGCTAACCGTCGCACTTCAGTAGCTTTTTCCGCTTCTGAATACTGCTGCAAGTCGATGACAGGCAATTTTATGGTTAAGCTGGAGGCGATCGCTTGCACTAGTGTACCATTTACTAACTTGAAAGTAGTACGCAATATCTCGTGACGCCTGATGATTTCAGCTAAGGTTTGTTCTAGAGCTTTGACATTTAAGTTGCCATTTATCTCTAAGACCGTTGACAAATTATAAGCAGCGTTACTTCCTCCTTCTAATCTATCTAGAAACCAAAGTCGTTGCTGAGTCCAACTTAAAGGCAGGTCTTGACTTCGGTCAACTAAACGAATAGAAGGAGTTTCTTCTAACGCCGCTTGCGCTTGCTGCAAGTATGCTATGAGGTCTTGCTTGCGAGTTGTCAATTCAGCCCGTAATTCTGGTGTGAGCATTTTCTTCGGCGCATTACATCGCAGGCGATCGCCTTCTACCCAAACTTTGATGTCCTGCTTTTCCAAGTCTGATAAAAAATCGGAACTGCTTTTCATAGTTAGATTTCTATTTCTTCTCTGTCTGTCATATCGCTGGTGTCTTTTTGCCCCCGCTCGGCAGAAATCATTCCTTCAATATTATTAGCCATCTGGGTAATAGTAGGAGCTTCAAACAAACTAGCCAAAGATAACTTTACAGAAAAAACCTCACGCAATCTAGCAATTACTTGCGTAGCCAGCAAAGAATCGCCACCTAAATCTAAAAAGTTATCATGAATCCCCACTTGCTCAATTCCCAAATAATCTTGCCATATTTTAGCCACCTTTTTCTCAACGTCGGTGCTAGGGGCTATGTAAGCATTATTTAGTTGAGGGCGAGGATGGGCAACTGAGGATACTGGTGCTGCTGCTGATTGTGATTCTTTTAAGAAAATACCTCCTGCACTCTGTGTCGCTTGCTTTAGCCTTGTTGTCAAATCGGCAGTAGATACTACAACCTGGGGTAGGGTACTGCCCAAAATTCGTCTAAAAGCTTCTACACCTTCTTTCGGCAATATCCCTTTACTTAACTCTCTTTCACGACTGCGAGAACTGACAGCCGCAACAGACACGCGCCCATTTTTTTCCTGACTTTTATGTTCTGCTAGTCCGGGGAAAGACACCACAATCTTCCCGATATGTTTCGCCCGCGCCATATATCCGAAAGCCTCATCCACCGACATTGCCGAGAATACCTTAACCGGAAGCGGACTAAAACTCCCTTTGTCAAATTCTTGGACGATCTCTCGAAAAATAGAACTAAATTTGGGAAGTTCAGGTCCCACTAACAGGGCAAATAAAGATAAACCTTTCTTAAATGGTTCTAGACCAAATTGACTATTACTGTATATATCCCGCATCCCTATTTCTATGAAGCGTCCGTAGGGAGCCATAATCGCAAAGTTCTTGGCTATGAATTCTCCAGCCAAGCAATTCAAAATTACATCTACACCTCTATCGTTGGTGTATTGCATCACTTCATCCGCAAAATCCAGAGACCGGGAATCCATAATACACTCTATCCCCAGTCCTTGCAGAAATGCGCGTTTTTCTGGGTTGCCAGCCGTTGCCAAAATTTCTGCTCCCACCCACTGAGCCACCTGTACAGCTGCCATTCCCACGCCTCCTGTGGCAGCATGAATAAGAACTTTCTCTCCACGTCGCAGTCTTGCCAATTCTATTAAGCCATAGTAAGCAGTCATAAAGGCTACTGGTATGGTTGCGGCTTCTTCTATACTGAGGAACTTGGGTTTTTTAACAATTAATTCTGTAGAACTTGTTATATACCTACTAAAACAGTTGGAACCAAAGGCTATTACTTCGTCTCCAATCTCCCAGCCTTCAACTTTATCTCCCAGGTTGACTATTTTTCCCGCACATTCCAAGCCAAATCTAACGGGGGCATTTGGTTCCACCGGCATCGTTCCCAACGCTCGGAGTACGTCTTTGAAATTCAAACCCGCTGCCAGAACTTCTATTTCTACTTCCCCATCTTTGGGTTGGACGCGGGGGACTGACTGAAATTTGAGGGTGTCCAGCAGTCCGATGTTGGCAATTTCCAATGCATAGTTTTCACTTTCATGAAAAAACTGTTCTTTTTCTGTTTTTGGTTCTATTGCTATCATATTTAATTTCAAGCTAAAGTTAAGTTTATTACTCTTGACTTTTTGTGCTGTTTGGGTTTATAATCCCTTCCCGCTCGAAGAATACCTATTTAACGAACCGCGAAGACACGTTCGCGTAGCGTCTCCGAAGGAGAAGGACACGAAGGAGGAAGAAAAAGAAGATAGGTAATTTTGCAGCGGGAAGGGAGTAATACTTGGAATCGAGGTGTTATTTGCTTCCATCGATCTTCCTCAAAGTATAGTCTTCAATCTCCACCATCACTACTCCCATTTCGTCTGCGATGGTAACATTCATTTTCAAACTGGACGATTTACCATTAACTGGCTGTCGCGTAATATAGCTGTAGACTTTTTCTGATATCGGTCTAGCGATCTTGACTTTTTTATAAGAAAACGGCAGGTAAGCGCCATCTTGATTTTTTAAGCCCATGAAACCGGTAGCCGTGTCTAATAAAGCTGGGTGTAATTTATAATCTTTGATGTCAGCCATAAAGCTTTCGTTCAGTTCCAGAAAGGCTAATCCCTCATTTTGACCAAACTTTACCCATCTTAGATTGTCCCATCTCGGACCGAATTCTATCAAACCTGCTTGCGGTTGCTGTGCTGAAATGGGGGTTTGTTTCTGTTCTGGAAATTTTGCTTCTAGTTTTTGGATCGCAAGTTGTGTAGTCTCTACTTCTAGGCTGACAATTTCTCCAACACAATGTTTTTGCCACTGCTGTGAATGGGAATTCAATTTGCTGACTATCTCAAATTCCCACTCATTTCCATTTTTAGTAATAATTGTTCTTACTTCTTTCTCTTCATCTGCTTTCACAGTTAATGGAGTCAAGAAAAATACTTCCCGCAGTTCAACGGTTTCGCTACTCGTTTGGTGTTCAAAAGCTGCCCTCGCCATTTCTAAGTATGCAGTTCCCGGAATAGTTGCTTGTCCCATGACAAGATGTTCCTGGAGTATCCAGTTTTTACTGATACTCATGTTAGATATGTATATTTTTTTGTTGCTTTCATCTACTCCCATAACGCTATCGAATAACGGGTGAGCGATGTGTGAGTAATTAACTTTTGTTTCTGCTGGTTTTTCTGCCGTTGCCGCTGCCATGCCAACTTCCTGCCAAGCATCCCAGTTTATAGATACTGTGAATGTACCTTTGGAGTTTTTATACTGAGCGAATGCGTCGAGAAAAGCATTGGCAGCACAATAGTCAACTTGACCCAATACAGGGATAACGGAATTTAGTGAAGAGGTAACAACAAAGAAATCTAGCTGAGTATCTTTAAGAAGGGCATCGAGAATAAGAGTACCCCTTACCTTGGGAGCGAGAATTTTTTCAGCCATTTCTCGTGTTTTTTGCTGAATCAAGCCGCCACTAGGCACCCCGGCGGCGTGGATGACTCCGTTGATTTTACCAAAATGTTGCTTTGCTTGTGCGATCGCCGATTGCATCTGTTGAAAATCAGCAACGTCTGCACGCAAGGGTAAAACCTCAGCGCCAAATTTTTCCAGTTCTTGCAATTTACGAATTTTGCGACTAACGCTTTCTGCTTCGTCGTGAGTCGCCAACCACTCTGACCACTCGTTTCGTTCCAGAAAAGCCGATCGCCCGATCAAAACCAGTTTTGCTTGTACTGTCTGCGCCAGATATTCTGCTAATACGAGTCCAATACCTCCCATTCCACCCGTGACGAGATAGACCCCTCCTGGAGTTAATCGTTGTATCCCCTCATTTGGTTTGTCTTCCAAGGGTATGGGTGCAAAAGTTTGTACCCAACGATGCTGTCCTCGGTAAGCGATCGCTTCATCAGAGGAATGAATTCTCAACTCGGTCATCAGTTGGTCTATCGTTTCCTGATACTGCTCGGTTCCTGCTATATGAATTTCTACATCAATACTCCGACAGTTAAAAGTAGGGTATTCCTGGGGAATGGTTTTCACAGACCCTACGATTGTTGCCTGTTCTGGACGCAACCGTTCTTGTCCGGTGACATTTTGCAAGTTATTGGAGACGACTGCCAGTTGAAAATCATCATTTAAGTTCTGTTTGCCCAATGCTTGAGCGAGGAACAGCAGACTATAAAAGCCTCGATCTAAAACTTCTTCGATTTTCTCAAAGGAGCACGGGGGGTGGTCATCTCCTACCAAACTCCACAGATGCACGATTGTTTTGGGAATTGTCGGTAGTTCTGCGAACAATCTCTCATAGTCCTTGATTTCTCTTGGATTAATCGCATACAAGCGATCGTGCAGCTTGGTAAAGGATTCTCCAATCTTAACGGCGATCGCCTCGATACTTTGTTCTTGTAGCTGTTTCGCCAGTTGCTCGCCCAAACCATACTCATCAATAAACAGTAGGACGCGATCGGGCAGTTTGCCCTGTTTAGCCGCTCCGGGCAGAGACCTGTTCCAAGATGGGATGTAAAACCAATCGGTAATATCTTGCTTTTTACCTTCTTCACTAGGTTTGATCGGTTGACCAATCTTGTGTGACTGTTTTTGAGGTGAAATCCAGTAACGCTGGCGTTCAAAGGGATAGGTAGGCAATGGCAGACGATGGCGTCGCTCCCTAGTGTAGAATTGTTCCCAATCCACGTTTACCCCAGCCAACCATAACTTGCCCAAAGTGTCAAGTAAAAAAGCTTGATCTGCCTGTTCTTCTTGAGGATGACGCAGCGACGTTAATACTAACTGTGCTGTAGACTTATCTGGATGTCTTTTAGCTAGGGTACTCAAGGTTCGTCCGGGTCCGACTTCTAGCAATACTCGATCTGGATCTTGCAATAAAGAAAGCAAACCTTCTGCAAATAGCACCGTTTCACGCAGATGTTGTACCCAATAGTTAGGATCTGTCGCTTGCGTTACTGTAATCCATGTGCCAGTTAGGTTGGACAAGTAGGGAATTTTTGGAGGCTGAAGACTAACTTGTTTTACCCGCCTTGCAAAGCGGTCTAACATCGGGTCCATCATCCAGGAATGAAAAGCATGGGAAGTGTTCAGCCGACGACATTGAATATCTTGAGATGCGAGTTGTTTTTCTAAAGCCTCGACTGCTGCAACAGGACCTGAAACCACGCAACTAGACGGAGAGTTAATTGTTGCTAATGATAGTTCTGTTCCTAAGGCGGCTTTTACTTTTTCTTTTGGTAGAGGAATAGAAAGCATAGCACCGGTGGGCATTTCCTGCATCATTTTCCCACGAGCCGCCACCAAAGATAAGGCGTCTTCTAAAGAAAAAACTTCTGCTATACAAGCTGCTACATATTCTCCAATACTATGACCGATCGCCGCTTCTGGCTGCACTCCCCAAGCCTGCCATAGCTGCGCCAAGGCATATTCGATTACGAATAGAGCTGGTTGTGCTATTTTTGTTTGTTTGAGTTGTTGGGCTGCAACCTCGACTTTTTCCGCACTCGGATAGAGTACCGAGCGCAAATCCAGTCCTAGTTCCGGCAGCAATAATTCCGCACAGCGATCGACTTGCTCTCTAAAGATTGATTCGCTCTCGTATAATTCCCGCCCCATGTTAACATACTGAGAACCCTGCCCAGAAAACATATACACACATGGTCGTTCTTTGGGTTCGATATTGCTGGTAAAAACTTGTGTTGGTTCTAATTTACTTAGGGCGATCGCCGCTTCATCAAGCTGCTGACAAACAAGCATACGTCTGTAGTTAAATGCTTGGCGACCCATACTCAGAGTATATGCTACGTCCGCGATGTTCAGTTTTGGTTCTTGCTGGAAATAGGCTGATAAATTTTTTGTGCTTTGCTCTAGGGCATGACTTGTTTTCGCTGAAATGACTATAATTTGCCAGGGACGTGATTCAGTAGATGCTTCTTGAGGCAGCGCTTCTTCTAAGATAATATGGGCGTTAGTGCCTCCAATCCCAAAGGAACTAACCCCAGCGCGGCGGGGAAAACCATTCGTTTCCCATTTCGACAAGCGATTATTAACGTAGAAAGGACTATTGGCAAAATCAATCTTAGGGTTTGGCTTTTCAAAATGTAAGCTAGGAGGTATTGTTTTGTTCTTCAACGCTAATACCGTTTTAATCAAGCTCGCGACACCCGATGCTGCATCCGTATGACCTATATTAGTTTTTACTGAGCCGATCGCGCAGAAGTTTTTCCGATCCGTCTTTTCCTTAAAAGCTTGTGTCAGTGCTGCTATTTCAATGGGATCGCCCAAATTTGTTCCCGTGCCGTGGGCTTCAATATAGGTAATTGTTTCTGGATCGACTCCTGCCACTGCCTGAGCTTCCGCAATAACCGCTGCTTGACCGTCTATACTAGGAGCTGTATAGCCTATTTTCAAGGAACCATCATTATTAATAGCCGATCCTTTGATTGTCGCGTGGACGCAATCTCCATCGGCTAGAGCATCTGAGAGTCGTTTCAGAACAACAATTCCTACAGCATTTCCGCCTACAGTCCCTCTTGCTTGGGCATCAAAAGCCCGACAATGTCCATCTGGCGATAAGATCATTCCTTCTTCATACAAATGACCTACTTTGTGAGGAACTCGCGCCGACACCCCACCGACCAAAGCCATATCGCATTCACCATTGAGCAAACTCATGATAGCCAGATGCACTGCTACCAATGATGTAGAACACGCCGTTTGCACGTTTACGGAAGGTCCTTTCAAGTTCAGCTTGTAAGACACTCGCGTCGGCAAATAATCTTTATCGTTGGCTGTCACCAGTTGGTGCAGATTAACTAACTCCAATATATCTGGATTTTGATAAATATTATTAATTAAATAAGTGTTTATACCTATGCCCGCATAAACGCCAATTAGACCATCATAAGTTTCTGGGTTATAACCTGCCTTCTCTATGGCCTCCCACGCACATTCTAAGAACATGCGTTGTTGTGGGTCCATTAATTTAGCTTCGCTGGGACTAAAACCAAAGAAACTGGCATCGAACATATCTATCTCAGACAGCACTCCACCAGATCTTATATAGTTGGGGTTACTCAACAACTCTGGTTTTACACCTTCAGCTAACAACTCCTCATCTGAGAACCAAGAAATAGATTCTACACCATGAAGCAGGTTCTGCCAATATTCTTCGATATTTTTTGCTCCCGGTAAACGACCTGACATGGCGATTACTGCTATTTCTAAATTGTTCATTATTGTGCTTTTATCTATAAAACGAACGAAATCTGGAAGTATATCTTGACCGAAAATTGAGGCAATATCAAGGTTTTCTTCTTGAAACTTAGTAAGCGAGCAGAACGTTCCCTGTCTAGTGAAACATTATTCGATATTTAAGTGTTATTTGCAATCCCAGATAAGACAGTTAAGACAGATAAGACAGTTAAGACAGATAAGACAGTTAAGCAAGACAGTTAAGACAGTTTAGACTGTAGCAATACAGGGCTGTATTGCTACAAAGTGTACTGGGCTAATTTTCCGACTTTTTTTGCCGTCGAACTCAGGTGTATAATATCTTGGTCGATCTTTGTTTTTGTGTATCATTCGCAAGCTCTACGCAAACAGAACCGTTATTAACTACAGGTAGCGTAAAATGGGTACTGCCTATCTTACATTTAAAACGGAGCGTATAAATCCTGATTGAGTAAAAAAAATTCTCATTTCAAGTTGCCAATCAAATGACAAAACTGATTATCCAAATTCCCTGCTACAACGAAGAAGAAACTCTAGGAATAGCTTTGAAAGAACTGCCGCGTCAATTATCTGGAGTCGATACCGTCGAATGGTTGGTAATCAATGATGGCAGTCGCGATCGCACAATAGAAGTAGCAAAATTACACGGGGTCGATCATATCGTCAGTTTCCCCCAAAACCAAGGTCTCGCCAAAGCTTTTATGGCTGGGCTAGAAGCATCTGTCCAAGCCGGGGCAGATATTATTGTGAATACAGATGCAGACAATCAATACTGTGCTGCGGACATTCCGAAATTAATTGGACCTATTCTTCTAAAAAAAGCAGAAATAGTAGTAGGAGCCAGATCGATTCAGACAAATCCTGAATTTTCTCCATTCAAAAAGCTACTACAAAAATTAGGAAGTTGGGTAGTACGCATTGCTTCTAATACCGATATTCCCGACGCTCCTAGCGGTTTTCGTGCTTTCAGTCGTCAAGCCGCTATGCAACTCAATGTTTTTAATAGTTATACCTATACCCTTGAGACAATTATCCAAGCAGGGCAAAAAGGAATAGCAATTACTTCAGTACCGATTAAAACAAATCCGGCGTTACGCCCATCTCGTCTAGTACGGAGCAATTGGAATTATGTCGTGCGATCGTTTTTTACGATTCTCCGCATTTTCATGCTGTACAAGCCCCTGCGCTTCTTTTTGTTATTGGGAAATATCCCCTTGGGCGCGGGTATTATTTTAGGGATTCGCTGGCTAATATATTTCTTTATGGGTAGCGAAAGAACCCGCGTTCCCAGCTTAATTCTTGCTGCTATCTTGATTATCATTGGCTTTCAGTTGTGGCTCTTTGGTCTGGTTGCCGACTTGATAGCAGCTAACCGCAAACTCCTCGAAGAAATTCAACAGCAAAGGCGCTGGAATAATACCACCGAATCAATTCACAATTCCTAAATAGAGTTGAATAAAGAATGACTAATCAACAATCAATACAAAAGACAGGAGCCACAAAAATTATATCTTTAATTGTTAGTTTATTGATTCTAGGAGCAATCTACTGGAAGATAGACTTGCATCAATTAATAGAGGTATTTAAGAATTGTCAGAGTGGGTGGATGGTAGTTAGTCTAGGCATGGTTGTACCCTTAACAATGTTGACTTCCTGGCGACTACAACAACTCATGCCAAGAGGACAAACTTTAGGATTTGGCGAAGCCAATCGCTTAATCTTAGCAGCTAGCGTCTTAAATATGTTATTGCCCTCAAAAATGGGAGACATTGCCAAAGCCTATTTTATGAAGCAGCGAGGACATTTAGATGGCTCTCTGTCTCTATCCTTAGTTGTTTTTGAGAAAGCTTGCGATTTATTATCCTTGCTACTGTGGTGTGCATTTGGTTTAATACTTTATCCTGCTAAAGATTGGTTATTTTGGATAATGACTAGCAGCGTTGCTTTCGGACTGGTGACAGGTATCTTATTACTGAGTTCCTCAAAAATTTCTCAGAGATTTTTCAATATAGCGGTGAAAATAGCTCCAAATAAAATTGCTTCTAAACTAGAAAGTTTACAGGTATCTTGGCTAGAAATGCAAAATTATTTCTGGAGCAACAAGGAACAGCTAGCTAAGATAACTATGGTTTCTATTTTTATCTGGTTTCTACACCTATTACAAATTTGGTTATTTATCCTAGCACTGAAAGCATGGACACCGTTTTTAGCAAATCTAGCCCTTTCACCTCTAGCAATTCTAGCAGGTTTACTGCCTTTAACTTTTGCGGGAATTGGAACTCGTGACGCGGCTTTAATCGCTTTTTATCAGCCTTATTTCGATGCCCCTACAGCTGCGGCTTTAGCGCTACTTTGTACCTCACGCTATTTGTTACCTGCCCTTGGCGGTTTGCCCTTTTTGGGACAATATTTAGTTAAAGACTCTCAAGAATATCAAGTATCACAAGGGCAAGAAACTGTAACTTAATTGCTTCTTATTATACTTCTAATGTCGATGTCCATTTAACGTAATTACTGCCCTCTATTTCTTGACAAATCCATTCATGTGCTTGGACAAAAGACGATCTAATCAGCAGACCTTTACCATTATCTTCAAAAGAACGCGGCAAGAGAACGTGAACGCGCAGATGGGTGCTAGTATGAAAGGCTTGACGATGTAAATTTGCATCTTGTAAACCTTGGTAAAAATCACCACTAGTAATCATTGCTCTTCCTGGTAAATCTAAGGCTGTAATCGGCTCTGGTAAATACCAGATGTCTGTTTGCTCGTTAAAATCTTTGACTAATTCTGTCCGAACCCTAGCTAAGTCTTGAGAAGCTAACCAAGGGTTATAAATTTGGCTGGAAGCAGGTGTATAATGAACGGACGTTTCCAGCGCTTTAACAATAATAGAGGTACTACTATAAGCCAGAGGAATAGCAAGATAAAAGATAGCAGCAATGCACAAAGAACCTTTGATTAAAAAGCTATTAGACTTTTTGTGCCATAATTCATATCCCGATTGTAACGCTACAGGTAAAATAGCCAGACTTGCTGGGACTACATGACGTGCCTCGTAACTAACAGTTGCACCAACTGACCAAATACCAAATATAGCTGCCATACTGGTAAAAAATACAATTTTAGCTAATAAGCTGGCTTCTGGTAATGCCCGATCGCGTAAAATCAACCATAGCAATAATATGCCTCCGGGAATGCCGATTAAACCTATCCAAAGCGAACTTGGAGCAATGGAATGTTGAAAATTAAGGAGCATTTTCCAAAGTAATTCGGCATCGGTCATAGCTAGTGCAGGATTAGCTATCACATAGATAAAGTTTTGCCATTTTAAGCTAATTATTTTAGCTGTAGCTGTAATAAGATTTGCTGTTTCCCCTAGATTCTGGTTGACTAAGTTGAGAGTTAACAAGGGAATACCACAAAATAAGCAGACTAATACATAAGCTGTTAATTTACTAATTTTTTGCTGGCGTGAATTGTTATTAGTAATGCATTGAAATCCTAGATAAATTAACGCTCCTAACACAACAAATAAGAGTGAGTATTTTAGGATATAGCCAAAGCCGAGAATTAAACCGATGACAGGCGAAATGACTAAATATTTGACAATATTTTTTATAAAAGTAGTTTCATTATTCAAATATTTACTAAATTGATAAGTAATTAAAATCAACCAAGGAGCATAAGCATAAACTAGAACTTCGGCAGAATACTGAAACAAAGCATGATTGCCACAGCGCAGACTAGGAATAGTAAGAGCTAGAATTACCCCTATCCAAATAGGAAAATCAAACAAAGAAAACCAACAAATCCAACCTAAAGAACCTAGAATAAAGCTAGCGATCGCAATTATGCGGATACTAATACCCACTGGTATTCCCTGTGCCATCAGCGGATAGGCTAACAAATTAGTTCCAGGAGGCCACCAAGTAATCCATATAGCTTTATTAACAGCAAGGTCATCATAACTAGGTCTTACTAGATGATTAAACGACGGGGAGTCTCCAGCGATAAACTGTTGTAACGCCTTCATCTGCCACGCCGAATCGCTATAAAGACTCTGAGGATTCTTTAGAGCTATAAATATTAACAATAAAATCGGTATGATTGTCAAAAAAAGTAAAATTTGCCGAGATTTCATAACTTAATTAGTATTTGCTATCGGATGAATTTTTTCATAGTTATTTATATCTTTAAAAAGCTGCTCTGCGATAATTTGATTTCCTGATTCAGTAACATGAGCAAAGTCTATATAAACAGATTTATCTGTTGAAAATAAATCTGTATAATCAAATATCCAGTCATACCCTCGCTCGTGAATAATATTTTTAATAATTGGATATACAGCTTTATACTGCTCTTCAAATTTATTAATTTTATATACTTCTAAAGACTCTAAATTGTCTAAGCTTAATGTTCCAATAAAAGCAACAGGCTGGAGTACTGCAAAAAAAATTATACCTCGTGCTACTGCAATATCATGAGCTATTTCCCAATTATTAACCAAAGTTACAGCAACTTTTTTTGCTTTTTCTTCTTGTCCGTCACAAATTAAATGTTTATTTTTTGTATCAGAACTATTGATATTGATTACATGAGAAATAGCCGTAGCTAAATTTAGTGTTCCTCTAATAAATAGGATATCTAAATATTTCTTCAAAAAAATATTATTGGATGCTAAACTATTTTCATCCAAGATTTTTATAAATTTATCTGTATATACATGTTCATTGATTTTAAGCTCTTTTCTGCAAGAAGTTTGAACATCATTGATTCCATCGTAGAAAATTGCTGTATTTATCTTTTCATCATCAGCGCTCAGATTAATAAATTTAGCAAGTGATTGACGACTGATAAAAGCAGATTCTCCTTTATTGGAGGTGGGAAGTCCAGAAATTGTATTAAATAAAGCTGGCAGAGTTCCTTCATCCGAAACTCCTGAACCCCATACTGTCGAACCACCAAAGAAGTAAACTCTTTTGTCTAAATTTTCCTGAGATACTTTATTAAAGTGTATGCGATCGCCATTAGCATCAATGTTAGTTGTTAATCCCTGGAAAGGTTTTATTGACCACCCAATAAATGGTTCATACCTAGTTTGGAGTTGTTGAAACTCTCGATAGATATTTTTTTGGGTTAAATCTCCATTTTTCATAGATTTAGGGAGACCAATTGGTTGCTCAAACCCGATGGCATAAGCAACTTGTGAAGATATAAACAATATGACATTACTCAATAAATTAATGCTAAATATTAAAACTAAAGTTAGTGCAATGTTCAGCAAGACTAGCCGAGAATTAATCTTCATAATTTTATTTTCAAACAAGGTGTAAAGAAAAGGGGCGATAGCGTTCCCTACGGGATGCTCCGCACTCCAAGGAGCGTCTGCTGAAGCAGTATTTTTTTCGTGACTTTAAGAACCATCATAAATCCTTAATGAGTCCAATGGGTTGCATAACTTTGTAGACAAGCTTTAGGACTTTTTGTAGCCTCAATTCCCGGAGTTAAATTTAAAGATTACGCTCCAATTTTAACGGTTGACCGGGGGCTATTTGTTCAATTTTCTCTGTAAGGTCAATCCAGGGTTGCAATTGACCTATTTGGAAAGTTCGGCTCATAACTACATAAATTGAGGTTTGGTCGCAGCCAATGCCTGCGCTAACGACATTTTCCCAAGATTCTGCTTCCAGTTGGTCTATGACGTACCAATTGCCATTTTCCCAGCGCAATTGGCGATGAAAATGGAAAGGGGCTTTTTTCTTACCTGTAATCAACATTTTTTGCAGGAATTTGCGAATTAAGTTAGGAAATATTCGCCCAAAACTCAGCATAACCACTCGGAGCAATAATAAATTTATCCTTGTCATTTGCTTTTGTTTAGCCCAACCGAGTTGTCCCTGAATAGAAACTTCGTCATCTGTCAAATGGACTTGATAAGAATCTATCAGATGAGCCACTGCATTTTTAATGGTTTTGCCCTCCCTTACTTGCAGGGAGAATTGGGTATCAGAAGCCACAAGCTTCGAGCCGCGAAAGAGTTTGAATACTCCGCCTTTGTTGAGTGCTAAATAAAGTTCGGTGTCTTGACGACGGTCAATCAAAATTTGGGCTTCTTGCAACCAAAGGCGACCTGTAGGTCGTGGGGGTAGTGGGGGTCTATCGAGGACAAAATCTCGCCAAGCTAATAAGTAATTCCACGTATGATGACCAATAATGTGGTCGTCAGCGTAACATGGCGTTTTCCCATTAGCAAGTCCGACGATAAAACTGTCATTAATGTGTAAAGCTTTGGGCATCCATTTCCCAACCAACTCGAAACCGTGAGGGAAGAAATTGTAGGTGTTGCGGCTGGTATATTCGCCTCCAAAAGAACCATCGGGATGAACGAAATGTGCGGCTAAGTCAACAGCTTTAGTAATCGCATCTTTTAGCTTTGTTGTTGGTCTAAATTCATAAATCCTTGCCAGACAGGAAATTGTTAAGGTGTGATAACCTGGATCGCAACCTTCATATTCCTGAAACCAGCCTTCGGGGTTTTGCCAAGACAATACCTTTTCTAAGCGTTGCTCTTTAATTGCATCCCATTTAGCAGTAGACAACAGCCTTGAAACCAGTTCCAAACACAGTACAATTAAGGCTTGGTGGTTGGTTAGCCGTCCGCTTTCATGGTGATGAGCTAGCCAATCAGCTCGCTTTTCCAAGAAAGTTAAAATCTTCGGGTTGTTGAGTCCGATGAGGGTGTAACTTTCAACGCAGGCTAGCAGGGAAAAAGCCGCTGCTCCCCCAGCTTTTTCGTAGGGAAAATAATCATCGCAGGAACCATCTTTGTGTGCGCTTTTGGCGGCGTAGAGAATACCAGCCTCTACCCATTCTCGGATTGTTGATTGGCGATAAAACGGGTTGTCTGGCACGTTGGTATCGTAAGCCAAAGCTAGGGGCAAAACGAATTCTTGCGCCATACCGCTGGGAAAATCAATGATTTTGTAGTGCCAAAAGTTGCGATCGAAACAACCGTAAGTTGGGCTGTGGGGATTGCGATCAAGCAAGGTTAATATTTTGGGTATTTGGGCGATCGCAAAGCTAGAAAATAGCTCTCTACTCATGATTATTAAAAATTAAGAAAAGCGAGATAGTCTCAAACATTAACAGAGATGTCAATTCTACTCCTGTAATTTATAGTCTTTGATGTCAGCCATAAAGCTAACGTGTCCAATATGGTCAAGCGTGCCAAGCCCAAACATAACGTAAAGTCTCTCATAAAAAGCTAGAGATAATAGCTGTTGAATAACCTCAATGTTGGGTTGAACAGCCCAGACATTTCTTTAGGAATAATATTTATATTTCTGGCTTACAACTTTTCTGGAATTTCCGAAAATCCCTTGGGCTTAATAGAAGGCGATCGCAACCGAACCGAAGAGAAGTGCAACCTCGGACTGGGGTGGTCTTTCTCGGCTGATTTCCAAATGCTATCAACTTCTTTGGTTGGCAGTGGTGGGTGCAGCTTGCGGCATAATCCTGTAAAAGTTGCTGTGGATCGCCGTCAAACTGCTGACCAATGCTAGTAAAATGATTGGAAGTACCAATTAAATAGGAGTGCAAGTTTTGCCCCGTTGGTATTGCGACCTCCTTGCGCGAACAAGTCGGCAGAGCCTTTCTAACGGACTGCTCACCAATTACCTTTTTCCCAATTACCCATGCCCCATTTCCACTCAATCCTCATTTTCTAATAATTGCTTTGCCTTGAGAAGTTGCCGGTGATGTTCTTCACTTACGGTGGGATATCTCAGATTAAGTTCTTTTAATTTGCTACAGATGATGTCGGCAACTACTAGACGTGTAAACCATTTGCGATCGGCAGGAATAATATACCAAGGTGCTGATTCAGTACTGGTATGATTAAAAATATCTTCGTAAGCTTGCATGTAATCATCCCAAAATGCTCTTTCAACCACATCGCTGGCAGAAAACTTCCAATTTTTTTCAGGCGTTTCGATGCGTGCTAAAAAGCGTTTTTTCTGTTCTGATTTAGAAACATTCAGAAAAAACTTTAAGATGATTATTCCATTATTTACCAAATATTTTTCAAAATTATTGATTTCCTCAAAGCGCTGCTGCCAAATTCGATTATCCTCAGGAATGTAGGGAAGTTGTTGCTTTTTCAGCAGTTCTGGATGCACGCGAACTACTAAAGTTTCCTCATAATATGAGCGGTTGAATATCCCAACTCGACCCCGTTCTGGCAAAGCTTTCATACTGCGCCAGAGATAATCGTGGTCAAGTTCTTCCGCACTCGGTTGTTTGAAACTGAATACTTGACATCCTTGGGGATTAACACCAGACATCACATGTTTGATAGTGCTATCTTTCCCAGCCGCATCCATTGCTTGAAAGATAACCAGCAACGCATAAGTGTTTTGAGCATAAAGAATATTTTGGTATTCTGCTAATCTTTCAACGTCTGTCTGCAATTTTATTTCTGCCTCAGCTTTATTTTGGTAATCATCCTTATAAGCTGGGTTGTAGTCTTTTTGCAAAGAAATCTTTGCTCCAGGTCGAACTATAAAAGCGTCATGATTCATAAGTAATAAATTTCAAATTCCAATACCAAGATACTATTTTGATTGCTTCACTTTAATTACAATTTAAAAATAATACCTCAAAAAAATTAATTTTTCTTTAATTCCCCCCTACTCCCTACTCCCTACTCTTTATTTTCAAAGGACGCATCGCTTCTCGACCGAGCATAAACATCCCCGCTACGCCTAAATTGACAAACCAAACATATTGATACCAGTATTGGCGAATCTGCTCAATTGTACTGAGTTCTGGGTGCAGCGTGTTTAAGTATAACAGCAACACAACAATCATCAGCGCCCCAAAGCCAATAAAGCTTAAACCAACGTGAATTCGTGGCGATCGCATTTCCCAATCGCTAATTTTCTCCAGATCAATCAACGCCAAATCTGTCAGCGAATCTTCTGCTATTTCTTGCAGTTCTTGCAATCTATTTCCCAACTTTGGCGGCAAAATCGGCATCAGTGTTGCTACGGTAGGGCGACGTAGCAAAGCTTCAGTATCCCGCAGCAATTCCAGTGGCTTACGAGTAGTTGCTTGAGCAAATTCTATATTATTTGTCGCACTTTCGCCTGTAGTTTTGCGTTGAAAATCCATAGCACCTGCTTGAATAAACCAGGATATCAATAGCGTAGCGAATCAGTGCTCTTGAGTGGGGAGTGGGGGGATAAGGAGACAAGGGGGACAAGGGGGACAAGGGGGACAAGGGGGACAAGGGGGACAATTTCTTTGTATTACCTATTACCTATTCCCTATTCCCTATTACCTATTCCCTAAGACGATTGCAGTTGTTCGAGTTTTGCGAGAACTTCTGTACTGTGAATGCTTGGATTGACTTTGACAAAAGTCTCGCGGAGGATGCCGTTTGGATCGATGATAAAGCTGTGGCGCATCGAGACAAAGCCAATCCAAGAACCGTAAGCTTTACTGACCGATCCGGTGGTATCAGCCAGTAAGGGAAATTTTAACCCTTCTGAATCACAAAACTCGGCGTGTGAATTAACGTCATCAGCACTGACACCGATAATTTGCGCGTTTTTTTCCACGTATTTGGGTAAGTCTTGCTGAAAACGACGCGCTTCGATGGTGCAACCAGAGGTGAAGTCTTTGGGATAAAAGTAGAGAACTGTCCACTTACCACGCAAGTCAGACAGAGAAATTTCACCATTGCCAGTGTTGGTTGGCAAGGTAAATAAAGGTGCGGGTTGATTAATTGCTGGGAGTTTACCTCCTAAAGCATTCGCAGTAGGGGTAAAATTCAACCAAGTAATGACAGCAAAGCAGCTGGCAAATAATATACTCAAAAAAGTGCGACGAGAAATCATGTGCAGACCAAAATTATAACTTTACATAAGTTTACAATTTTTGGTGACTGCTATTCTCACTCTTTGTGAGATATATCTGGGGTGTCTGTGCTTTCGATGTATTGGCTATCGAGGAGAAAGGTTCCCTTAGCAAAACGGATACCCCAATATCCTCCGGGACGACGGTCAATGACTGTCCCTTCTTCGCCTATGTGAATGACATCGGGGGGGCGCAGCATGGGCATGGGGTCAGCGGTTTTTACGTAGGGCGGTAGTGCTACAACTCGGACTTTACTATTAATGGCGAATTCTGTGGACATAGCTTAGGCATGAGGTTTTAGATTTGGTGAATATACTAAGTGGGCGATCGCTCAAGGAATAACGCAATAAATTGCGTTACTACTGATGGGCGTTTTTTTTCAAATCGTCTAGGGAAACGACTTCTAAAGCTCTAGCATGAGTTGCTGATAGTATAACTGGTGGAGCAACCCCAGCTTCTTCAGCTTCTTGCCAACGAGAAGCACATAAACACCAGCGATCGCCTGGTTTCAAACCAGGAAATTGATTTTCTGGATGTGGGGTACTCAAATCGTTGCCCCGGGACTTGGTAAACTCTAAAAATTCGGCTGTTACCTCAGCGCAAACAACGTGTACGCCAAAATCTTGACCACCTGTGCGGCAATATCCGTCGCGGTAATATCCAGTCATCGGGGAAGTGCAGCAAGACTCAAGTTCTCCACCAAGGACGTTTTTAGCTTCTGTCATTGTTAATTCCTTTCTCTAAAAGTCATAACTTGCTTTATTATCGCTTTTCTATCACATGAGTTACAAACAACGAGTTTTTCTGACAATTTTGCGTCAGTCCTAATTAAATTAATTAGGTAAAAACTCTTGATTCAAACATTCATCCGCAGTCAAAAAAGGCTCTACAGGAAAAGTATCAAGGGTTAACCCAGTTTCTAAAGCCGCTAGCTGACGTGCATCTTGATAACATTCCATAAAGTTTTCAGCGAAGTACTTTTTCAAACTTGGGCTATCTTGCAAATTTTTATTTAATCTGCGTCGATGTTCAAAGATAGTAGAAAGCCAACTATTAGTGCGTTTTTCTGACTGATATTTGTATTTCAGGAGGTGCATTAATAAAACTACTAAGTTGCTTTCTAAAGCTCTTTTTTCACTTCTCCCCATACTTTCGATTTCTTCAATCAAATTTGCTAAATCAACTTCAGCAAATTTACCTTCTTTTAACTGTCTAGCAGTCGTTTCTATCCACAGATAAAAATCTTGGTCGTAAAGCTTTGATGTAAAGACTGTTGGTTGAGGTGCTGTCATTTAATTTTTCAAGCTCTTAATATATCCACAATAACGTATAAGTAAAAAACTGTTAATCAGGTAAAAATGAGGTGCATTCATCTAATTTTTCCAACTCGCTAAATCCAACCATTACACCGACTACAAACGACAAATCAAAATGCCTGCGCTGTGGGAGGATGGGTGCTGTCATAGATGTAGGATGCTGTTTGCGGAAATGGCAAAGCAACAGAAGGGCTAGTAATCATACCAGAAAAAGGCGTTAAATTAATCGGCATCTCCAGGTGAATTTTTCTGGTTGTCCAAAAAATTTGCGCGATGGTGCGGTAGCACCCGCCTTTGGCGATCGCACAGAGTGCCCGTCGTAGACATCGCCACATCTCTAGATTAGACATTAGATGTATAATTGCTGAATACTTCGGGTACTTACTGGTTAAAATTATTAAATGATTACCGTTACACCAGAGGAAATTAATCAGTTTCGCAGCCAGTTAGCGGATAGTCCAGAGGCTTTAGCTGCTTTGGATGCCATAGAAGAGTGTCAGGGAAATTTGGAAGCAGCAGCACAGTTAATTGCTGTTGAGACAACCGACGCAGAAGTTAGCTTGAGGGGAGATTCAAATTATTTAGAGAAATTAGCCCAAAAACTCAGCAAAATCATCTGTCAGGAAGAATTTGACGACTTGATGACGGGAGTATTGACAGCTGCGATCGCCACCCTCGCGGCAAGTGGTAATATTCCCGTAGCCCTAGCAACTCCAGTGGTAATTTATGTTGCCAAAATCGGTGTGAAGCAGTTTTGTAAAGCTGCCAAACCTGAATCCTAAAGCCCTGTAGCTGTAAATCCTGCCCAGTAAAATGGTGCTGCAAAAGGGTGAGGTTTACGCTTGCAGGTTCTTTTTAATATCGCTTTTGCAACTGGACGCTTTTCTTCTGGGAGTTGAGCAAAGATTTCTTCGATTTGCGGCTGATATTTAACTAATAGTGCTTCAAATTCTTCTGTTGTTAAATTTCGCAACCACTGCTGTGCTTGATTGAGTGCTAAAGAGACACTATTTATTGTTTGCAGATTTTCATAAAATTTCATCATCAAAAACGATGTAGATAAATCGCTGACAGTCCACAAACTACTAACTACAGCTTGACTCCCAGCTAATAGAAAACCGCTAGGTAAACCAATGTATTCATCACTGGTATTTGTATAATCAATCAATCCAGTTTCGCACGCGGAAAGGGTGACGAGGCGACATTTTTCTAATTTGAGAGTGAAGATTTTATCTAGGGTAAGACATTTGTCTAAATCGTGGGTTTCCCCTGCCCGTAAATTCAGATAACGTTCTGTATTTGGTTGTGGAAGTGTGTCAGCTACGGGTGCATTTGCCAAAATTAGGGCTGATTTACCAGGATTTATTAAGTTAAAATATCCGTGACAGCTAAAGTGGGCGCAGTGATAAGTATTTAAGTCAGAATTATTAATTGCTGTGAGTGTCGCTGCTGTTTTTTTCAGAACGTTGGAAGTATTAAAGTAGCGTTGAATAACTTGTACTTCTAAATCGGTGTAATTCAGGTCTTCTGTGGGGTTTTGAATTGCAAATAGAGATTGAAAATCAGGACGTTTGCGCTGTTGTACCTGTTGCAGTAGTTGACAACTGGGTGCATAGCTAACACCACCAGCAAATAAATCCAGAAGACAAGACGAATTTTCAGAATTTTGATTGATTGGAATTGCATGAAGGGGGAATAAATGCAGGAATTGATGGGGAATTAGGATGAGTTGATCGCAGTGCTTTGGTATCTGGGTTAATATTTCATCAATGTGCAGAATCGAAGCTAATTCTTTGAGTTTTTCCCCTAAGTTATTCAGCCATTGGTCTTTTTGCTCGTAGTAGTTCTGTAAATATTGATTTATCCAATTTACCAAAGCTTCTAGGTCTTCTGGTTGGGATTGGTCAACTGTTACCTCTCCTTG
Source organism: Tolypothrix sp. VBCCA 56010 (assembly GCF_050875635.1). Classification (NCBI taxonomy): domain Bacteria; kingdom Bacillati; phylum Cyanobacteriota; class Cyanophyceae; order Nostocales; family Tolypothrichaceae; genus Tolypothrix; species Tolypothrix sp. VBCCA 56010. Next base: position 1,191 of record NZ_JBPAOH010000024.1, on the reverse strand, counting down.
TTTTGTGATAATAAACACCATAATTTTATCGTTGAGAATATACCACTCGATAATGGCTGTATGCTCATCCAAAGAACCTTGGAAGGAGTCAAATTTGAAACCATAACAAACAGGTAAGTATTGGTTTTGCAATTCATTACGCTGCTGTCGTAACTGTTGGAGATGTTGTGCTAGGTCTTGGGGATTTTCTGCTTTGCCATTTTGGATTTGATATTGTCCTACGGCTATTTCATCCCTGTATTTTTCTAATTGAGTGAATACTTCTGGAGGGAAGATGGTTTTAGAGTCACGTTCGAGGATTTGTTCAACTAAACTGCGGGTTTTACTACGTTCAACATATTCAATCGCTTCGGTAATATTAGCTAATTCCAGGCAAACTTCCACCATGCGGCTATAAACTTGGTTAAAGAATTCCGCTTGCTTGCGTTTGCTTTCCTCCCCAGAAACGATTTCTGACCGTAAAGATTCTACTGTGTCAATGGCAGATTTAAACTGATCGTAAGCTGAGGTAAACTGGTTACTGTTTTGGTAAGCAATTCCCAGTCCCCACAAAGATTGTGCATGGTTTTGAGGCAAAGCTTCTCTGGTGAAGACAGTTAAAGAAGCAGTAGAAGCAGCGATCACATTTTCGATATTCTCTGCCTTGTCTCCTTTGATTCTCTCGCTGTAGGCAGTTGCGAGATTATGTTGCGTCATTGCCCAATCAATAGGCAAAGCTTCCCTGGTGAAGACAGTTAAAGCAGCAGTAAAAGCAGCGATGGCATTTTCGATATTCTCTGCCTTGTCTCCTTTGATTCTATCGCTGTAGGCAAGTGCGAGATTATTTTGCGTCCTTGCCCAATCAATAGGCAAAGCTTCTCTGGTTCTGACAGTTAAAGCAGCAGTAAAAGCAGGGATCGCCTTTTCGATATTCTCTGCCTTGTCTCCTTTGATTCTCTCCCTGTAGGCATTTGCGAGATTATTTTGCGTTGCTGCCCAATCAATAGGCAAAGCTTCCTTGGTGTAGACAGTTAAAGCAGCAGTATAAGATGCGATGGCATTTTCGATATTCTCTGCTCTGTCTTTTTTGATTCTATCGCTGTAGGCAACAGCGAGATTATGTTGCGTCATTGCCCAATCAATAGGCAAAGCTTCTCTGGTTCTGACAGTTAAAGCAGCAGTATAAGATGCGATGGCATTTTCGATATTCTC
>NZ_JBPAOH010000023.1:0-74151 GCF_050875635.1 Tolypothrix sp. VBCCA 56010 | reverse complement strand
CATCCCCCCCTCTCCCCATCCCCCCCACTCCCCATCCCCCCCACTCCCTACTCCCTACTCCCTACTCCCCAGTCCCCGGCAAATTCCAAACACTGAAGTGTAACCGTGGAGAAAAGTACTACCAGCAACAGGACCAATTTCGCCGCCGCAGAAAAATCCACCTATGGGAATATCATGAAAGTAGCGCCTAAATAGCTGAGAATCAAAATTAGGTTTGCCGTAGAGTCCTTCACCTCGTCCCAAACAAGAAAACATCAACGCTGCAACCGCAGAGGGTTCAGAAGCGCTTTGGTCTTGATACTGTTGTAAAAGTAATTCTAAGTCCTCAGCGGAGGCTTCAGCATCGCGCAGGTGGAATTGCAAGCGCTGTCCGGGACGAACGCGATCGCCTATTGCGATCGCTCCTGCGGATGGATCTACACCTAGAATACCGCGAATTAAAAAATCTCCCTGCTGCAAAGCCAATTTAAACTCATCCATTGCCACACCGACAAACAGCGAGTTTTGTGCCAGCATTCGATCTTCATCGCTTAAACTGCCGATCAAATCTCTTAACACTACCAGCGGCACTTGTTCATCGAGCTCAATGATGATATTGCGATCGGCTTTTGTTACTTGTAAAGGCTTGCCAATCGGTCGGCATCCTTGCGCCACAATAGTTTCTAAAACAATATTCCCAGTTAAAGCCAAGCCAACCGTTCCTTCACGATACAGGCGATCGTTACAAAATAGCGCAATTCGACCACCACCGCCGCTAGCCTGTCCCCCCACCGTCACCGATCCCGGATAAGCAAAATCCAGCCCCTGCAATAAATCATTAATTCCCGAAGAAAACGAACCAGACAGCAAGATAAACTGAGGCGTAGGAGATGAAGGTACACCCACCAAATCAAGCCAAGCATTTGGCGGACCATCCAAATCGGGTAATTCCTCAGCAACAATATAAAACGGTTGAATATTCACCCTAGGAAGGTGCGCCAAAGTCAAGCTTAAAGCTGGTTCTGCTTCTAATTCTTGAGTTTGTCCCTTATCTGTCGTGCCAATGACACCGCCACCACTACAGCCAATTAACACAGGTACTGAAAGTTTCTCAGCCAGCAAAGGCAAAAGCCGAGAATATTCACTCGTAAAAGCAGACGAAATGAAAACCAGCCCTAGATCCGCAGGCGCTGTTAACGAAGAGACAGCGCGTTGTACAACATCTGCAACAGCTGCTTCTAAAGAAGGACGGGTTGACAGGGCATTTGCCCACTGCATTTGGTCTGCCATTAGTTTTCGGTTTCTGTATTTAGGCTCTTTTATTTATTATTTTCATCTTGGGGCACATTAATTCCATCCTACAATCAGATGATGCCAACCGATTGCGAATTGGGCATCGGGCAATGGGCATTGGGCAATGGGCATTGGGCATCGGGCAATGGGCATTGGGAATTGGGCATTGGGAATAAAAAAAAGCTAGACGTATTTCACTTGCCGACGCAAAACCATGCCCGATGCCCGATGCCCGATGCCCGATGCCCGATGCCCGATGCCCCATTCCCCATTCCCCATTCCCCATTCCCATCCTCTAGTACATGCATTTAAGATATTGTATAATTCCTCTTTTGTAGTAAAAGCTCCGCAAAATCTTAAAAGATAAAAGTAAATCCAGTATAGATTGCGGAGTTTGCTGTAATAGTAGTGGTTCATCAGGCTAAAACACTAACTTTAACAGCTAAGTGGCTAGCGTGGTGAGCAATAATCCAAAAAAAACCTGCAATTTTAAACTTTTTCTATACTGGTATTAAGAACACATAACGAGACTAAAGCAATGACCAACATCTCAGAAACAGCTAAGTCCAATATCGATGACCAAATACAAGAAGAGATTGAGCAAGCTCGTACAGTCTGTGACACTTCAGGCAATAACTCCGCCGAATGTGCTGCTGCTTGGGATGCAGTAGAAGAACTGCGAGCCGAAGCCTCTCACCGGCGGCAGAACAAGAAGAAAAACTCCTTAGAGCAGTACTGTGATGACAACCCAGAGGCAATTGAGTGTCGAATTGACGACAACTAACAATTGAGGCAAGCGAGTTTCTTCGCTACTGTGGGCAAGCAACTGAGAACTGTATTACTGATAGAAAGCATTTTCACAAATGCATTCGCGCTCTTTAATCTCACTCTCTCCCCCGATAAGCATAGTCCCCGCGATTAAAAAGTTTTTATCATCCTCAGTCTCTACTTCCCTAAGGAAGTAGAGAAAATATCTAAACTTTAGTTTTGGAGGAAGAATTAAACTTGCGGGGAAAAGAAACGATAATGTGCAAAAAAAGTGGTGGGAGCGAGTTAAGAATTTAGCCGATTAGTGTAATAAGAGCAAACTCTCTCTTACACTGCTATAAGTTTCTGCTAGACATTAAATATAGGGTCTGCAAGTTGCTTGTTTTTTTGTCAACTGAGAAAATTATGGCTAATGAAGTTTGGTTTCGCCCGTTAGTGTGGATAGACTACCGACTAGCGGTATTATTCACAGTGATTATTCCCCTAATTCTTCTAATTTGGGCGTTTGTGCAAAAAGCAGAAGCGATACAACGCTTGTTAATCATTTACTGGCGAGTATCGAGTCTGTTGGCAATCTCAGTTTACTTGATGATTGGTGGGTTCGGGGTAAGTTTTATCTCAGGTCCGATGGCTCGTATTCTGATTCCGATTTCGTTATGGTTCTGGGTGGATCTCAACGATGAAATTGAGTATACTCTAAGTGGTATTTTAAAGCTGATTTTTACTTCTTGGCGCTGGGCTGTAAGTGTTTATTGTGCCTTAGGCGCACTTGCTACTCTACCTTTTTTGGGTTGTGCTTTTTCGGCAAATGCCTTCGCTACCCCCTATTGTCGCGTCTGGGCAGAAGCACCGTTACTGTTTAAAGACTATTTTCATCCGAATAGCAAGCCGGGGTTTTTGGGCTTTCTCGGCATAGTTGGTTTAATAATTTATGTGGTTTGCTTAAGCTATTTTGTCTTAATTAAGCTAGGCAAGCAGGGGCGATCGGCTACACAACAGTAACCATAGCTATAGTCGCCTTCAATACTCAATAGTCAAGAGTTAATAAAACTCTTGACTTTTAGTTGTATAAAATTTATACAAATATTTACATGTAAAAAATTGTTGTAAAAAATCATACATTACTGCTCCAATATTCTTACTTAAGTAATTAGTCTAATTGAGGTGTGAAAGTAACCCTACATAAGTTTCCGAAACAAAGCGCTATACATGATTAATGGTATGATATGCGACTATGGTTTAGTTAAAGCTGCTAGGCTAATGTTTACAATGTCTGGAATCAGCACTTATTCGCACTGGTTAAAAAAGTTTGGGATTGCTATAGGTAGTACGTGTACTTTCTCTACAACTTGCGTGGCTCAAATTGCCCCAGATAGCACTCTACCTAATAATTCTCGTGTAACAACGCAGGACAACATTAGAATCATTGAACGAGGAACCCAAGCTGGAAGCAACTTGTTCCACAGCTTTGAACAGTTTTCTGTTCCCACTGGAAGTTCGGCTTTCTTCAACAACACTCTTGATATTCAGAATATTATTACTCGCGTAACCGGTTCATCAATTTCTAACATTGATGGTTTGATTCGTGCTAACGGCACAGCTAACTTATTTTTAATCAATCCCAATGGCATTGTATTTGGTCCCAATGCTCTGTTAAACGTTGGCGGCTCGTTTTTCGCAAGTACTGCCAGTGCAGTCAAATTTGCCGATGGTACAGAGTTTAGTGCAACTACTCCTCAAACAACACCTCTACTAACGGTAAGTGTTCCCATTGGCTTGCAATTTGGTCAGACACAAGGAAAGATTCTCGTGCAAGCAGTGCCTCCCACTACAAATTTTCCTCCCTTGAAATCTTCACCAAGTGTGATGGAAACACTGGAATCTGTAAACACAAGGATAACAGACATTTTTAGTAGACCGACTCAGCTACGGGTGTTGCCAGGTAGAACCTTGGCGCTAGTAGGTGGTGATATAGATATCCAATCCGGGAATTTAACTGTTCTAGGGGGACGGATTGAACTAGGGAGTGTCGCTAGCCCAAGCTTGGTTAGCCTAACGCCAACGATTAAAGGTTGGGCTTTGGGATATGAAGGTGTCCAAAACTTCCATAACATCCAACTATCAGGTGCAGCTACAGTCAATGCCAGTGGTAATGGTGGAGGTGATATCCAAGTGCGGGGTGGGCAAGTTACAGCAACCAATCAGTCAGTAATTTTTGCAGCCACCTTAGGTAATCAAAACGGAGGAGATATATCTATTGGGGCAAGGCAATTAAACATTAATAATGGCTCTATTGTGGGTACTGGTACAAGGGCGAGAGGCAACAGTGGGAATTTAATTATTGAAACTCAGAACCTGAATATTCAAGATGGAGGCATAGTAGGAACTGGAACTGAGGGTGTAGGTAATGCAGGAAACTTAACAATACGAGCAACAGACTCGGTGAATATAGTAAACCGAGGCTTGATCGCTACAGGCTCTCTGAACCGGGGAAATGCTGGTCAATTGACTATTGACACAAAAAATCTAAATATTTTCGGTGGTGGACAAGTCCTTAATGCTACTTCATCTTCAGGAAAGGGAGGAAGTTTGGCAGTGACTGCTTCAGAGTCGGTAGAAATAGGGGGAGCCCAAAGCTTCTTGTTTACAGATACTTTTGGGTCACAAACTGCTGGAGATTTGACGATTACCACTAAAAAGCTGATTGTTAGAGATGGAGGGCAAGTATCGTCCGCTAGTCTGGGTATAGGTTCTGCTGGAAATTTGGTCGTAAATGCCTCGGAATCGGTGGAGCTGAGTGGAATCGCGAAAATTCCCCTTATCAGTGGTGAGCGGCCAATTCCCAGTGGCTTGTTTGCCTCATCAGGACTTGAGGGGTCTAGATTCATCGGCACTGGTGTCGGTGGAGACCTGAAGATTAACACTGGAAACTTAGTTGTTCGGGATGGTGCTCAAGTTAGTGTGAGCAGTCTAGGTTCAAATGTTGCAGGTCAGCTTCAGGTACAGGCACGTTCTATTGATTTGGATAACCAAGGACAACTCATAGCCGAAACTGCGTCAGGTAACGGCGGAAATATTACACTGAATTTGCAGGACTTATTACTGTTGCGTCGCAACAGTAAAATATCCACTACCGCAGGCACAGCAAACGCTGGTGGAAACGGCGGCAATATCACTATCAATGTTCCTAATGGCTTCATTGTTAGTGTCCCTGGTGATAATAGCGATATTTCAGCTAATGCCTTCACTGGCAGAGGCGGCAGAATAGATATTACAGCCCCTGGGATTTATGGTATTCAGTCTCGTGCCCTACCGACTTTAGAAAGTGACATCACTGCCAGTTCTGAACGTGGGGTGGCTGGTGTGGTAGAATTCAACACATCGGGTATCGACCCCATCCAAGGATTAGTAGAACTGCCTACAGGTTTAGTTGATAACATTAAACTAATTGCTTCTAGCTGTAATGCCTTTGCTGGTTCAGAAGGCAGTACTTTCGTCGTGACTGGACGCGGTGGTGTACCCCCCAGCCCTGATGAACCTCTTAGCAGTGATGTGGTTTGGTCAGATACTCGTCTGCCAAATATCACCGTGCAGCAGTATCGTTCAGAGAAACCCACTAATAAACCTTCAAAGCCAAAATCCGTGGAAATTGTGCCTGCTACTGGTTGGGTGTTCAACGATAAAGGAGAAGTAACGCTTATATCTTCTGCATCCAATGCTACTGCTTTTAAAGCTACTCCTGCTAGTTGCCCTCAACGGTGAAACAGCAGATGTTAATAAAGCAGCGCATTCTCGATGCTTAATATACCCTCAAGGCGGTCAGGAGCTAGGTAATAATTCACAATGTATGCAAAATTTTATCAGCAAGCGGCTGGAACAGTATACTACCAAACGCCCCCAAGAAGTCTTAGTTGTAACGGTGGAAATTGCTGGCGAACAAGACAAAATTGTTATATTTAAAGGTTTTTCTAGTTCTTTGATGCGCTCAACTGCATTCGATCCGGATGTGCCTGTATTGCCAGATGAGGCAAACATTGAGAGTATCGACCGAGTAGCGAGTCCTTACAATCCCCAAACACCTCGTTATATTCAACAAGGACTGTCTTGGTCAGCTATGCAAGTTTTGTTAACAGAGGTGGGAGTTTAAGGGGTATGAAGGTAAATAAAGTTTCGCTCTTCGCGATCGCCTCATACATCCAGCTATCGTTTTCGCTCTTTTACATCAAAAACTATGGTGATAGTAGCCTAACCCGTGCCTTCATTGGTTTTAATTTCTGTTTATGCGATCGCGCGAGCGTTACCATTAACAGAAAAACTGCTTGTATCCGATTGACAAAATTATGTTAACTTATTATGAATAATCATCATAAATCCCAATCAATTAATATTTTTGTTTGTAGCTTCTATAGGTTAAATTTTTCTTCTTAATACCATTTGCTTTCTTTATCAACAAGACAAACGTGACATCAGCGCGTTTGTTGGGGATTTGATTACCTTAAAAGCCCATTTATCAGCAAAAACCTCTCAGTTTAGACCAGAGAGCCACAATTCATCCTCACATCTACCACTTTTGCCATCATGAATACAGCGGTGATACCTACAGAACAAGCGCCTCAAAAAGTTAAGTCTTATGGGCGACTCGATCGGCAAATTATTTTAATTCTCGATTTCGGCTCTCAGTATTCTGAATTGATCGCCCGTCGCATCCGCGAAACACAAGTATACTCGGAAGTTCTTTCTTATCGCACCACAGCAGAACAATTGCGCGAACTCGATCCCAAGGGAATAATTCTCTCCGGTGGACCAAGTTCAGTTTATGACAACTACGCTCCCCATTGTGACCCAGAAATTTGGAATTTGGGAATTCCCATTTTGGGTGTGTGCTATGGAATGCAATTGATGGTAAATCAGCTTGGGGGCGAAGTATTAAAAGCTGACCGAGGTGAGTACGGCAAATCCTCATTATACATAGATGACCCAACAGATTTACTGACTAATGTCGAAGATGGCACAACTATGTGGATGAGCCACGGAGACTCAGTAACGAAAATGCCGCCGGGATTTGAATTGCTGGCACATACTGAAAATACGCCCCGTGCAGCCATTGCCGACCACACGAAAAAACTTTACGGTGTCCAGTTTCATCCAGAGGTGGTGCATTCCCAAGGGGGGTTAGCATTAATACGTAATTTTGTATACCACATATGTGAGTGTGAACCGACTTGGACAACCGCCGCTTTTGTGGAAGAAGCAATTCGGGAAATTCGCGCCAAAGTAGGTGAAAAGCGAGTGCTGTTAGCGCTTTCTGGAGGGGTGGATTCTTCGACGCTGGCATTTTTGATGTATAAAGCGATCGGCGATCAACTGACTTGCGTGTTTATTGACCAAGGCTTTATGCGGAAGTTAGAACCTGAGCGATTGCTGAAATTATTTAAAGAGCAGTTTCACATTCCGGTAGAGTACGTAAATGCACGCGATCGCTTCCTCAATGCCCTTGAAGGTGTCACCGATCCCGAAGAAAAGCGCCGCCGCATCGGACACGAATTTATTCGCGAATTTGAAGAAACATCCAGACGCCTCGGTCACTTTGACTATCTAGCTCAAGGTACACTTTATCCAGATGTCATCGAATCGGCTGATACCAACGTCGATCCGCAAACAGGCGAACGAGTAGCGGTAAAAATTAAGAGCCATCACAACGTCGGCGGTTTACCTAAAGATTTGCGATTCAAACTCGTAGAACCGCTGCGGAAACTATTTAAAGATGAAGTCCGCAAAGTTGGGCGATCTATTGGCTTACCAGAAGAAATTGTCCAACGCCATCCTTTCCCAGGTCCTGGTTTGGCGATTCGCATTATTGGTGAAGTCACTGCCGAAAGGTTAAATATTTTGCGCGACGCTGATTTGATTGTGCGGCAAGAAATTAACCAACGCGGATTATATCACGATTATTGGCAAACCTTTGCCGTATTGCTGCCAATCAGGAGTGTTGGGGTAATGGGCGATCGGCGTACTTATGCTTACCCGATTGTCTTGCGGATTGTCCAAAGTGAAGATGGTATGACCGCTGATTGGGCGCGTGTACCTTATGATGTCTTAGAAGCGATTTCTAACCGAATTGTAAATGAGGTGAAAGGCGTTAATCGCGTGGTTTATGACATCACCTCCAAGCCACCTGGAACCATCGAGTGGGAATAATAAAGAATTCAGTTTTTCTGGAGTCAGTACTTAGACATGCAGCCTTGGTAAAGTATAAGTTATGAGTTTTGAGTGAAGTCAACTTAAAACTCATAACTTTCGCTTTCTTTAAGGTTTAATTCCTTCAATAATACTGACTGGGCACTGAAGCGATCGCATTTATTATGGCAGGAGTTTTACGCGCTTACTAGCTTTGTAATAAAAACTACAGGCGCTATTTAGCTCAAAAGCTAATTCGCTCAGATTTGTAAGAGGGTGGTTCGACGTGAATTAAAATCCTGACTGGGCTAAAGCGTTCTTCTAAGCGCTTTTCTACTTCCTCGGTGATGTGGTGTGCTGCTTCAACGTCTGGGGAATCTACGATTAAATGCATCTCGATGAAGACTTGGCGACCGAGAACACCGCGAGAGGCGATTTCGTGACAATTAACGACACCGGGTACAGAAACAGCGATTTCATAAATTGCTTCTGGGGCGATCGCCATTTGATCCACCAGCCAAGGTAAATTCTCTTTTAAAACTGACCAGCCACTCCAAAATACCAACAAAGCCACGGGAAAGGCTAAAACCAAATCCAGCCATTGATAACCCAACCAAACGCCAATCAAACCACCTATCACACTAATTGTTACCCAAACATCGCTCATGGTATGTTTGGCATCGGCAATCAAAATTGGGCTGCCTACAGCTTTACCCACACGGCGTTCATAAAAGGCTACGAAAATATTCACGCCCAGTACAACCAGTAATAACCACAATTCAGGTGGTGATATTTTTACCGGGTTTCTACCTTTAAAAATCCCTTCGATTGCCCCTTGGAGAATTTCAAAGCAGGCTATTCCGAGAAAAGCGGAAATTCCCAAAGCACCCACAGCTTCAAATTTTAGATGTCCGTAGGGATGCTCGCGATCGGGTTTTGGAGAAGAAAACCTACTAGCAATCAATCCTAAAATGTTGTTGGCGCTATCGGTAACGCTATGTAAAGCATCAGCTAGCAAACTGAGAGAACCTGTCAACGTTCCGACTACCGCTTTTAATATCATTACAAACAAATTTAGTAGCAGGGTGATAATTAACACCCTTCGCACCGTGGCACGATTATCGTATGTCATAGAGGTTTTTACAATTATGTTTTATGACCTCTAATGTAAAACTTAAAACACCATTTTAATGTATCAAACTCTTACGCAGTAAGGATTTTATCTCTCTATAACCTCAACTTATTACGCCAGATTATTGACATAATTTTTAACTAAAATTAGCTACAAGCCTGATAAACGTTGCTGTTTACTTTACTCAAGCAAGTGTTTCTTTTTGTCATTAACAGGAGGAATATTTAATGAAAAATCATTCTTTAGTGGTATTGTTGACATTTAGGAAGTTCACACCATAAGCGTCAAAATTAACTTGGTATGCAGGGTTTTCTCTAAACCATAAGAACCAAGAGCAAAACCATTAGACATCTCCAGAAATTATGTAGAGACAATTCATGAATTGTCTCTTACCTTGGGTTACGTCTGTGTCATAATTCATTTTCCCAGATGTCTATTAAAAAAAAGCGGATCGCCCAAATGAAGCGATCGCGCTTGAAAATATTATTTGTAGCAAGATGTTCTCATAAATAGCTTATGTCCCCAAATCTAACATTGAACCTGATTGAAGGTTCTGTCTCTTTTAGTTTTTCACCGCAAGCAGCACGAGAATTAAAAGCAGCGATAGATCAGTTGATGCAAAGCCTCAAAGCTGTTTCTACTAAAAGCGCTTCTTCTTTGGGTAAAGTTACTCCCCAGCGTCCGATGGAATATCGTTACACGGGAGAGGTATTTTTAGAAATTTTTTGTAATCCCAATATCTGGGCTACACCCTTTGCGGCTAAAGTCCTGCTTACCATTCGTGATGCGAGTATCCGCCTAACCACAGAAGCCGAACTCACCCGCTTGATTGAAGATGTGAATCAGTATTTGGAGCAAGTGGGTTAGTAGGAGCGTGGGAGCGTTGATAGTAGATAGTGGTTAGTGGGAGCGTGGTTAGTGGGAAAGAATAAATAACTAACAACCCTTCGGGTTCGCCAGGTGCAACAAGCGCGGCTCGCCGACGGCAGGTGCAGATAGCGTTCGTGACCTCACGAGCGGGTTCGCTCCTTGCCGGCACGAGGGAAACCAGGAGCGTAGCGCTGGTCTCACCGCAACGCACTGCCTCCCCAACCCACTGGCTCACTAACAACCAACAACTAACAACTCTCATTCCCTGATAAGAAATGAAAAATTACCGGAGCAGTATTAGAAACCGCCCCGGTAATTTAATTAACACATTACTTTCTAAGTATTGTAATGGATGTGCTGCAATTGCCTAACGTGCCGCTGCCATGTAAGGTTATCCTGGCTCTTTTAAAGCAGGGGGAGGCTTTTTCAAAGAGAAAAGCAAGAGTCAACATACGAATCGTGGCGCAGCCTGTACTAACCTTTAAGCGTTTCTCCAAGACACTTGCTTTCGTGTTTTCATGTGACGCTTAAGAAGTTTCCATAAACGAAACTTCTTGGGGCTATAGAGGCGATCGCGCTACTTGACGCTTTTGTATAAATTAGACACTAGGAGTTTCTGGATCGGCAAAGACCGATTATCAGCAGAGAATATCCTTGACTGTTAAGCCTTAAATCTTCTGTTGTCACATCCGCACATCCATTCAGACACTTTCATTTCAAAAACTGAGATTTACAACAAAAACCGATTAATCGTTTTCCCATTTTTCACGACCAATCAAATCGCCGATGCGATCGCGCAGTAAAAAATCGCATTTTTCTAATTCGCATTCCACGCAAACCCACTCTCTCGCGGGGATGTATTGGCAGAGTGTGTATATTGGCTGTTGTCGGCTGACCATTCCCTTTTGCACCAGTCGGCGTGCTTCGTCTTGGATGACATCCAGAGAGTAGTAATTAATAGAAGGCACCGTATTGATACTCATGGTTTTAACTCACAAAGTTACACTTAATTAGTCTTCCCAACTTTTCTTAGGAACGAACACCACAAGGATTAATCTTGTGGCTTGGCTTTTGTATTTTGGTATACGGAACTATTTTCATTTTGACGCTACATATCCTCAAATTATCTAAAGAAATGTTAAGAAAGTCAAGTATTCATGACATTTCCTTTGGATGCGTCTCAAAAAATAGTACCCAGGTAATTATATTAACCTGTTTATCAAAAGTGCAAATTCTTTTAAGAAGGTTTAAAAGCTTTGCATTTATATGCTTTCATCTCCGATTTGGTAGAAGTTATTAGTTCCCTGGCAAGTTATTTAAATATCAAATGATGTACTTAAAGTAGTGTCACAGATGGGTGAAATCGTTTTTTGGTGAAACAGACCAGAAATATTTAGCAGCAACAAGGGTATAAACTGTTGCTCTTCAAAATGGCTAAAATACACCACAAAAGCTTTTGGATAACTAATTGTTAATAATTTATTAAATAAATATACATATGTGAATTTCAGTTCCGGAATGTAGAAAAAAGCATGGTTTTTGGTAAAGAACTGTAACAATGTTGGATGATTTGCTTTTAAGTTAATACTGGTTTGGGTGTGGCGATCGCTATTTGGAGTTATGTATAGCATTTGGTATAGCTTCCTTAATTGCTTGGGTGTAATGATTGAAAAATCAACTTGCCAAAAGCTGATTTATGACAATTAGATTGTGTAAATGAATACTCTCTTATATATAAACTTTTATTGCATTGATAAGTTTTATCGATAAGAGAGGTAGTGAATCATTAGTTATTTGCTGCTTGTTACCAAACCTTAACAAAGATATCTAGTTGAGTGGTTTGCATTCGTATGATGCTTTCACCAGTTATCGATCGCAAGCGATACTATAAAGTAGCCACGGATACATAAATAATATATATGTGACTACCATATCCCTGAAGCAGGCATAGTCATATTTAAGCAAATGTAAAGCGATCGCATCTGTAAAGTGTTTGGCTGATTTCCTGGAAGTAATTGTTGTTCAAATCACATTGTTATCTCAGTTACGTAAATATCCGTGAAGTTTCCCAGCATCACAAAAATTAAAACCCCTCAGCCTAATTAAGCTGAGGGGATATTAGAAACATGCATACTTCCGCCAATTTATCAACATAATGGCGGGTTAGGATGTCAATCAGGAAAATCATCATCTTCATCGGTGCTGTCGTCTGGTACCTGATTTTCCTTAGGACGATTATTCTGTATTTGGTTTAATAGGGACAGCACCTTATTACCGCGTTCAATTGAGCGATCTTCGACAAAAACCACCTCTGGGGTGCGACGCAGACGCACCCGCGCACCAAGTTCGCTGCGAACGTAACCTGTTGCCGATTTTAAGCCTGCCATTGTTTCTGCTTTGGCTTCGTCAGTGCCATAAATGCTGACGTAAATTTTGGCGTGTTGCAAATCGCCAGAAACATCAACATCGGTAACGCTTACCATTCCTGTGCCTACACGGTCATCCTTAATGCCACTGAGTAGCATTTGGCTAACTTCCCGTTTAATTAATTCAGCAACGCGGGAAACACGGCGAGTTGTAGCCATAGATATTATGCCTCCTCACAGAGGTTCAACTAAACAAATAGATACTTGACGGCAGCTTGAGCCACCTTGAGATTAAAAGCAGCTGTACGTTTATGGTCTAAATTGTACTCAAGCCAAGCATTGCGCGTAGGGTAAGAGTCACGAAAACGAGACTACCGACAATTAAGCCAAAAACGGCGATCGAAGTAACTGGGTTTTTAAACAACGGCGCTAATGGTGCAAACGTGTTCAGCAATACGCCTAAGAGGGTAGTAACAAAGTAGCGGATGTAACGTAAGACGTTATCCCAGAATCCGTCAAACATTTGAATTTATACTCCTTTATTATAATTCAGATATCCATATTACCTTTTTTCTCATATTTTATTCTAATATGTCTTGATTTTGTCGCAACACACTAATATAAAATATAATTCCTCAGTCAGATAGTGCAACTTTTTATCTGATTATACCAATTGATAATGTTAACTGAAAATCCCCATAAAACTTATTATTGTCCATTCCTCAAATGGGCAGGCGGAAAAACTAGATTAATTCCCAAGCATATTCGTAGTTTATTACCCGATATTGATAACATTAAACGTTACTATGAACCGTTTGTAGGCAGTGGTGCTTTGTTTTTTTATTTAGCGAATTCACCTTCATCTATAAAAACGTCATATCTCAGTGATATTAATGAAGAATTAATTAATACATATAAATGTATTCAAGACCAAGTTGATGATGTAATTTTACTGCTAAAAGAACATGAAAAGCTGCACAACGAATCTGCAAATATTTACAAAATAAATATGCATAAAAATTATAATAGCAAACATAAAAACTTGTATTATTACGATATTAGAGATAAAAATTACCATACAGACGTTCAAAGAGCGGCTCGTTTTATCTATCTTAATAGAACTTGTTTTAACGGTCTTTATAGGGTGAATTCAAGAGGTAAATTTAATGTACCGTTAGGTAGATACGAAAATCCTAAAATTTGTCAAGAAGATTTACTTCGAGACGCTTCCGAAGCTCTTTTTGGTGCTGAAATACAACAAGCAGATTTTACAGAAGTGCTAAATTATGCAAACAGCGTTGATGATTTTGTTTACTTTGACCCACCATATTATCCTATTAGTAAAACTAGCTATTTTACAGCCTATAGTGAACATTCTTTTCATGAAATTAAAGATCGTGAAAAAGACCAAGAAAAATTGAGAGATACTTGTGTTAAATTAGCAAATCGGGGTGTTAAAGTTATGGTATCTAACTCTTATTGTGAGTTTATTAAAGATATTTACAGCCAAGTTGGTTTTAAAATACACACAATACAAGCAGCACGCTCAATTAACTCTAACACGGAAAATCGCGGCAGAATTTCAGAGTATTTAATAACGTCTTATTAAAAATTTTTGTTTGCCCAGGCAATGAATCTATCTATACTATGGACTGCTAATAAATTTTGATTAGAATCAACTTGTTTTTTAAGCCAGTTCAGTGCTTTTGGTCTCATTCCTTCACCTCCCATTACTAAGATAGTTTGTGTAGGGTAACATTTTTCAATATTTTCGTTTAAATAAACAAACTTTTCATCAACCGTTCCACCACTTTCTTGCCATTTGCACTCAATAATTAAGCCAGATGGAAACCTATCTGAATCAATGATGTAGAAGTCAACATACACTTCAGTTTCATAGATTCCCATTCCAATGTAAACACTCCTGGCATAGCGTTTTGGAAATAATATAGAGTTTAATATGTATTCTTTTTGCTGCGACTTCGGAACATTAGGACATACTTCATAATACCCATGTCCCCGTAATGTTCCTTCTACAGTCATTTCTAAAACCTGACCAGCCTTGTTTGCCCGTGCACCTTGAGTCATAGCTATCCTGAGTTTTTCTGCAAAAAGTCCTGCTTATTCTAGGATTCCACGGAAGCAGCAGCAAATTATCAGTTACTTAATATGAATTTTCGATTGGAGATGGGAAAGACTAGTTTTATAAATAGAAAGGGAAAACTAAATAGTATTTGTGTACTAATAACAGACAAATGTATTAAGTTCATGTAGGGTGCCCTGCGGCATTAGCCTAACGCACCGAAATCGACAATTACATATGGTGCGTTAGCCAAGCTAACACACCCTACGGTTGAAATTTATTTACTAACGCTAATCAAAGACAAATGTATTAAGTTCATGTAGAGTGCCCTGCGGCATTAGCCTAACGCACCGAAATCGACAATTACATATGGTGCGTTAGCCAAGCTAACACACCCTACGGTTGAAATTTATTTACTAACGCACCGAAATCGACAATTACATATGGTGCGTTAGCCAAGCTAACACACCCTCCTGGTGGTATTTTTGTACTAAATAAAGATAACTGTATTGGGAATTTAACTTAATTGTTTGGATTGATGAGGCTGTGGATTTAAAACTATTTTGAGCCTTGATATCATTTCACATTTGACAAATCTAACAAGTCACCCAATACTTAAATTCCCCCCTTTGTGGGGAGGGAAGATAAGGAAGATTAATTTGCTTGAAGGTTAGATAAAACATCTAGAATAAAAGCTTGCAGAATTAGGATAAAGCTTAGAAAATGCTGATATTACTTAAATATCACCCTACTATACTAAAGCTTTAGCCAGCCTGGGCTTCAGAGTTATTGTTACGAATAGCCCATGCAAGTTCTAGAAGTTGAGTCCAGCGCTTTTGCAGTTGTTTGGGAGTGCATTTAATTGCTTTGGCGATCGCCTGATCGCTATGTTTTGCGCTTTTCAACTGCAAGATTTGCTGTTGCTGCGGTGAAAGTTGGCTCAAAAACATTTCCCACTGCTGCGAAGATAGTCCCAGCTTGTGATCTAAACCTGCACCCAACCATTGATGTACTAATTGCCAATGGTGTTGCTTGGCGAACTTTTCTACATGATATTTAAAACGCTGTTGCAGATAGTCGCGCTGACGACTGGTTAAACCGAGAATAGAGTCAATTTCTGGTGCTGACAAATCTTGGAGTTTCAAGGTGAGATAATCAACGCAGTCAGATTGACCTTGAGATTCTAGATATTTTACCAATTCAGCAATAACGCGATCGCGCTCAGATTCTTCAGCCGGATCGAAACTAGCTTGGGCAAGCATTTGCGATCGCACTTGTTGCACTGCCGAGTTACGCTGATAAGATTCTCCTTCTTCACCCTTAGCAGATTCCACCGCCATTTCAATATCAACCGTAGTTTCCTGCGGTTGACGACGGGCAAAACCTTGGGCACGCAGTATAATCAACTGCTGATTGGCACCACCTGGTAAATTAATCCGGCGTTTGGCATACTGCTCTGTAAACGCCATGTATTCTGCTAATTCCAACTGAGTGCGGGGAGTGTAATTTTCCGGTAATTCGTTTTCCCGGCGAAAAGCTTTGATTGCTTCGATGTAAAATGCTTGTAAGAAATCTTCAATCAGATTGTAACGAGCTTCAAATTTTAACTCGCCGTTGGCAATTGCAATGTGACGGTAAACAATCGCACCTAAATGGCTATGTAATTCTACGCGCCCTTGCTTGGAACCCAATTGATAGTAACGCAGGCATTTTTGCAGGCGATGCCTTGCTAATGTTAGCTGCCAAGACTTAACTTCTCCAGAACTTTGGATGCGATAGCTCTTATCGCAAATGCGTTCCACTTCTTTGACTATGCGTTTGACTACAGATTCTACACTCGCAGGTGTAGCTTTCACAGCCGCTTGCATTTCCTTGCATAGTAGCTTTATCAAAGCATCGGCGTTGCTTGCAGACAATTCTTCGGAGGATACGTAGCTGTCTAAAGATGGCTCAGAAATTGGTAGATTGGCGAGGTTAAATTTCATGACTTTTCCTAGGAGGGGTATAGCACCGTAACTTCAAGCAGACACAGCATTTAAAGCAAGTGCTTCATAATTCGCCGCAAGCGCTGCTCACATATATGTATGACTCTAAAGAATATGCAAAAGTTACGGGGATGCCGGTGTGTCGGTTTTTTCATCAGCAACCGGATAGCGACTGGCACAAGGCTATGTGCCAATGCCTAAAATCGGTTAGAACCGTTGCTGTGCCGACTTTTGCCGCCATCCCGATTGTAGCCGCTCCTAGCTTGATCGGTATGACAATATGAAAACTGGAGCATCTTTTTTGTCATTTTCCGAAATTACCGGGGCAGTATGTGAAGTAAACTTATTACACCCAAGCTACTGCTTCCTCCCAGCCTAAACCCCGTCTAGTAATCGTTGGTTCCTCTCCCGTCAAATCCAAAATAGTAGACACTTCATATGTAGGTTCCTCGCCAGTATCCACAATAACATCTACCAAATTGTCCAAACGATCAAATAAATCTGCTCGCGACAGGATATCTTCTATATCTACCTCAATTTCCTCATCTTCTTTATCTGCGGGCAAATGTGCCGAAGTCGAAATAATCGGATTTTCTAAAGCTGCCAATAACGCCAAACACACTGGATGATTTGGTACGCGAATCCCGGTAGTTTTCCGCTTGGGACTTTGCACCAGTCGCGGTACTAACTTGGTCGCAGGTAACAAAAATGTGTAAGGTCCAGGAATCAAGCGCTTCATAATTCGATAAGCTGTGTCACTCACCAAAGCATAAGTTGCCACATTTGAAAGGGAAGGACACAAAAACGTCAGTGGTTTATCATTTGCTAGCTGTTTAATTTGCCGCACTCGTTCCACCGCCGATTTAGCATTCAAGTCACAACCGATCGCGTAAACTGTATCGGTAGGGTAAAGCATTACTGCTCCACCAGCAAGTGCTTCCTTTATTTCTTGTATTCGACGGCTTTGGGGATTATCAGGATGGACAGAGAAAATTGTTGCCATAGGGGAGGGGAAGGGGGAGGGGGGTGTTTGAAAACATCTAAAACCCTCAGGCTGAAGCCTGGGGCTATACGAACAAAGCCTGCCTTCGCAGGCTAAGAAAAAAGAGTTTTTAGCCTGCCTTCGCAGGCTTCGGTCGTGTAGCCAAAGCACCGCCGTGGGCGGGTTTCCCGACTTGAGGCGTGTGCGCGCACCCTTCCAGGGTGTCGGTGGAAAGCGAAAACGCTAATAATTAAATTATCAGGAAAAAATATGAGTAAATTCGCTTATATTCAATGTCCGACGGGTATTTCTGGTGATATGTGTCTGGGAGCGTTGGTAAGTCTAGGTGTTCCGGAAGAATATTTAATTGAAAAACTGAATAAGTTGGGAATTGAGCATGAGTATAAATTAAGAACAGAACTTGTTCATCGCAACGGTCAGCAGGCAACTAAAGTTCATGTAGATTTAACTCACCACCATCATCATGAGGATGAACACCATCACCATCACGGACGCCATCTGCCAGAAATTGAGCAGATGATTCTCTCTTCAGAGTTGCCATCACGAGCATCAGCTTGGAGTTTGGCGGTATTCCGGCAGCTAGCAGTGGCAGAAGGAGCGGTGCATGGTATTGCACCGGAAAAAGTTCATTTTCATGAAGTGGGTGCGGTGGACGCGATCGCTGATATTGTCGGTACAAGTCTTGGTTTGGATTGGTTGGGCATTGACACCAACGATAAAGGAATGCCCTTACTATACTGCTCGGCGTTACCGACTGGTGGGGGAACAATTCGCGCTGCACACGGTCTGATGGCAGTACCAGTACCCGCTGTGTTGAAGTTATGGGAAATGCGGAGTTGTCCGGTTTATAGTAATGGCATTGACAAGGAATTGGTGACACCCACAGGAGCGGCGATCGCCACTACTTTAGCTGCTGATTTTGGTGCCCCACCCCCAATGACAATTAAACAAGTCGGATTGGGAGCGGGTTCGTTGAATTTACCGATTCCCAATATTTTACAACTTTGGCTGGGTGAAAGTACAATTTCTACTGTTGATGATAGGTTGATTGAAACGATATCAATATTAGAAACTCAAATTGATGACTTAAATCCGCAGGCGATCGGTTATGTTTTTGAAGCGTTATTTGCCGCTGGTGCTGTGGATGTATTTACACAGGCGATCGGCATGAAAAAATCTCGTCCTGGGATTCTACTAACTGTAATTTGCCATCCGGAAAATTTACTTAAGTGTGAAGCCATTTTATTTCGTGAAACTACCACTTTAGGAATTCGTCGCTTTACTCAACAACGCGCCATCTTACAACGGCAAATTCAACAAGTAGAAACTCAATATGGTGTAGTGCGCGTAAAAGTTGCATGGATGGGGAAAGAAGTCATTGCCAACGTGCAGCCAGAATATGAAGATTGTGCAGAATTAGCGCGAAAAAACAATATTCCCTGGCGCGAAATTCAACAGATGGCATTACACAATTGGCATACAAAAAATAATATATACCAGTCCGATCAATCGAAGAAGTGAAAAGTTAGATTCCCAACTTCTTTAAGAAGTCGGGAATCAGTTCCACCGCCGTTTATAAAGCTGTTAGGAAGACCTTTATTTAATCAGCCTCTCTAACTGTTCTGTTCACAGCGCTGCTTGCATCTTGAGCTGTACGCTGAACATTTGTCTTGGCATCATCAGCCGCACCTTTAGCACCTTTTGTCAAGTCACCGGCAGCATTCTTAGTGTTGTCTTTGATATTTTCAATTCCTCGCTGAACTCCCTTGGCGAAATTATCAGCGGAATTGCCAACTTTCTGTTTTGTACCCTCAGCGGTTTGCTGAAGGTTTTTGCCAAGGGGGTTTTCGCCCGTAGGACTTGTTTTGTTAGTGAGGTGTTGTTCAGCGTTTTCCTTGAGATCTTCAGTTTTGCTTTTGACACCAGTTGATCTGGGGTCTGTATCGCTGAAGTTATTCATTCCACCTTCGTAGGAATTAAGAACTTTATCACCTTTGGGAACGGATAGCTCAGAATTAGCTCCTGCTTTTGGTTCTCCTGCTGTTACCGAACCACAAGCTTGTGTAACAATCAGTAAAACCCCCATACACAAAACCGTCAATATTTTGATTGGGCGAATGTTTTTTACCCAAGCAATTACTTTGCTCATGTTGTTACTCCTTGTGTTTGTGTGAATAAGTTAAACTTTAACTAAGATAACCGAATGATTTTAAGTTTGAGATTTGGGATTTCTGCACAATCTCAAACTTAAGGTAAAAAAGAGTTTTATTTGCTGCGTGCTGGATTTGGTTTTAATTCAGGTCTTGCACCCGCTTCATCTGCCTTATCTTTCAAAAAGCTTGAAGCTTCTTTAACTTCTTCTTGAACAGTGCCAAGTCGCTCTTTTAGTCTATCTCCAGCATCTGGGAGGCGTTGAATCAAAGCACCTTGTTTAGGACGAAAGTTTTTTTCAGTGATGATTGGTAATTCGGCTTCTTTTTTAGCTCTACCTTGTGGTGTTTCTGCACCTGGGTAAAGTATCCTTGGATCGTCATTTGTAGCAATCAATAGTTGTCCGCTTGGCTGTATACTAGCTTGATCGCCCTTATTGGCTTTGGTGTTATTAACTTTATTGTCTGTGGACAAATTGTAATTTGTGTATTTGTCTCCACCACTTTTATAAGGATTGTTTGCCCCACCAGCTTGCACAGCCGGATTTTGGGGATTTGCACCTTGAGCATTTGCCCCACTACAAGCAGTGCTAACTAACAATAAAAAAGAAGCAAAAAAAACTATTACAATCTGGCGCAGTTGTAATTTTTTCCAAAAAGCTCTCAAACCGTTCACGAAGTCCTCCTTTCAACTTGAACAAACCAATTTTTTTCAGTCAACAGATTTGTTTACCTTTAAGTTGATGAATATTTAATCAACGCTTGTCAAGCTTAAAGTAAAAAAGGCAACCTTTGCCTCTAGCGAAGGTCACATTTTCACTACTATATTCACGTCATCGTTCTCTAACTTAAGAGAGATATAAGCTACTATAATTAGCTTTGGATTCGATGCATGTTAATTTTGTTTTATTCTATCTTATATGAATATTTAGTTATCAATTTATGCTTGCTTATGTCAGCCTTGAGATTGAAGTTAATTAGTCTATGGGAAACTCTCAATGCGGCTTTACATAAAATTACACAAAATTTGTAGTTGTTCGCCGTTTTCAAAGAAGGAGAATGCCAACACTGATTTTTTCCTAAATGAAAAAATTGAATCAATGATGGTAAAGATACAAAAATTCGTTAAAACAGCTACACAAATATATATAGCATCTTCACAAAAGTTTTATAAAAGCTGGGTATATTTGGCTTATTTACCATAATATTTTAGGTGTTCAGCCATAGGAAAGTTTATCAGTTAAATTACCAAAATGATGAAGCAATTTTTACGCTGGCTAATTTTGGGGGGAACGCTATTTTTTTTAGCCAGAGCTTTTAAGGATCACTGGCTTGAGGTGACAGCCATCCGCATTGATGCAGTTGGATGGGCAATTATAGCGATCGCCACAGGCGTAACAATGCTAGCACACACTTGGGCAGGCTGGGTATGGACTTGGGTTCTGCAAGAGTTAAATCAACCTGTAGAATCTGTCCATTTTATTCAAGTTTACCTGAAAACAAACATCGCCAAGTATTTGCCAGGTAATATCTGGCATCACTACGGGCGAATTGTCGCCGCCAAAAATGCCAATGTTTCACCAAGCGCAGCCACCTTGAGCGTATTGCTAGAACCGTTACTGATGGCAGCAGCTGCTTTAATTATCATTGTCTCACTTGGTGGCACATTTGCAGCAGGCAATGTCAACTTGTTCGCGCAAATAACACAAATGCTGGCTTTGCTAGGAGTGCTTTGTGTAGTTCATCCCCGATTTTTAAATCCGGCTATTAGCTTTTTGCAACGTTTGAAGGGGAGAATGTCTAATACTACTACCGAGTCAAACCCTAGGGTGAGTATTAGACGCTATCCGGTGCGACCATTGTTAGGAGAACTCGGCTTTTTAGGACTGCGAAGCGTTGGGTTTATATTAACTATGTTCGCTTTAGGTCCGTTCAATTTCAGTCAAATTCCTTTATTAATCGGTGCTTTTAGTTTCGCTTGGTTAGTCGGGTTTGTTGTTCCTGGGGCACCTGGGGGTTTGGGTGTGTTTGAAGCCACAGCGATCGCCTTATTACAAAATCGCTTTCCGGCTGCTATAGTCATTAGTGCGATCGCTCTCTATCGTCTGATTAGCATTATCGCTGAAACCGCTGGTGCAGCATTAGCTTGGCTCGACGAACGTCAAACTCAATCATAAGTGCGATCGTGCGATCGTTAGGAATTAGGAGTTAGGAGTTAGGAGTTAGGAATTAAAAGTTAAAAGTCAAAAATCACCCTTGTCCCCCTTGTCCCCCTTGTCCCCCTTGTCCCCCTGTCTCCTTGTCTCCCTGTCCCCCCCATCCCCCCATCCCCCCATCCCCCCATCTCCCCTTTGAAGTGCATCTACTTTTAACTGAGAAAACACACGATAACCATCTAAATTCACCATTGGCTGAGAGGTTTGCTCATCTTGTTTTATGTTAATCAAGTTATATTCAACGTTTTCGGCATAAATTGCAAAAGTGATATTAAAAATTTCTATAAAATTAATAACCCATTGGCATTCCTCTTCGGGATATTTGTCGTAATAACCTATCAAATCAGCCATCCTAATTTCTAAATGACTGCGGGCGTTTTTACAAATCAAAATTACTTTTAGCAGTACAACCACCAATGTTAAAGGATGACCCTGAGAAAGTAATAAAACGAATAATTGTGAAGGTTCTCGTCCCTTTTCTGTTGTTAGACAATCAATCACTCGATTACAGGTTCTCAACAACAATTCTTTGCTGATAGTTTGTTCATCATATTCTTTCTTCCAAGGCGATAGTTTATCTGACAACTGCTGTTTCAACGTTTCTACAAAATCTTGACGTTCTACAGAAAAAATCAGATATTTTTGTAAGCTGTCTTTAAAGTCTTTAAAACTTTGATTTTGAGTTTGTCTGAGAAATATATTCGCCAGATTTTCGTGGCTGAATGCGCCTTTTTTTAAAACAATTGTCTTGATTAAATGCAAAACATTATCTCCCAAAATAGTGGGATTTCTGTAGCGTGTTTCGCTTGATTTAGCAGACTGAGAACGAGCAATATACATTGCTAGTTCAAACTTAAATTTGTCTTTCATCTGCTTGGAGAGCTTTAAAGCCGCTTCTTGTTGCTCTTTTGGATTGTTTTTATCAAAAGATTGAGCAACTAATAAATATGTTGTGTAGCGATTAGTCCAATGACCTTTGTTTTGTTCTTTATGTCTAAGAGCAAATAACTTTAATTCTTCATAGTCGTTGCTGTTAACAAAATTTATTAACCACTTTTGGTAAATGTTTATTTTATTTGAACCAGATTCAGCAGTCCATACCTTGATTTTGTAATTAACAAATAATTCTACTAATTCTTTGATGTATTTGTGTTTTCTCTGAGAATCCCAGTTATTAACTATAATGTAGCAACATCGCTTAAGTGTATGGCGAAACTCTTGTTCGTTATTCTCAGAAAACATTGCATATATACTTGGCGCGGAATTTAAATCAACTGAATCAAGACAGTCTATAAATAAAAGCTTAAATTCTTTTAAAACGTCTTCTGGCGACCATTTTTGCACAATTTCTACTAAAAAATTATAAGTTCTCTCTTGTGCAGTTTGCAGATTTATCTGTCTAGAGTTAGACTTAACAAAATGCTTATTTCCCTGACTTTTCTGTAATCTATTTGCGGTCATTGCAGTTCTCAAGACCAAAAAGTTTGCCGATATTATTATCAGCTTAACCTTGGCGAACAAGAGTATCAATCTATTATTCAAAGATTAAGTAATCTTTTTATATAAATTTGATAAACAGGATATGAAATTAGTTGATTTATTCTGTATTTATATATACCTACGTATTTATTTATACTATTTCTTGTTTTAAATTACGAAGTACCTGCAATTGCCATAATTACTAACAGGACAAAAGCTGCGTGTCACACATAAAACGTAAATTTAGGCTCGTAGTAAGCGCTTATAGCGCTTATTTTAGGCACTGAAGTGCCTACTACAGCAACTATAAAAACGACAATAGGCTTGCAGAACAAGCCTATTTGAACCTTGACTTTTTTTTAGTGGGGGTGGAGGGACTTGAACCCACACGACCTTTTACGGTCAACGGATTTTCATTCTCCCGCAGCTTTCGCTACTGCCTAATCGGTTTTACCTTCAGGTTTTGAGAATTGGACTCTCCCTTTACCCTCGACTTGACGTTAGGGTAGCTCCCGTCGGGTCTCTGCACCTTCCCTGAATTTTAAATTTGGGATTTTGGATTTTCGATTGAAGAGCAATCACAAATCTAAAATCTAGAATCTAAAATCGCTGGGCTTGGCTCAGGATTGCCATGTCTGTTGCCAGATTTAGGTTTCCCTGAGTTTGAGAGCGTTCACTTGAGGGATTTCTCCTTCAAGGCTCAGTTAGCTAAGTCCGTAGCGTCTACCATTCCGCCACACCCCCATTAGCTATTTGGGATTTGCTTATTTTATTGAGGCAGCAAATCCTCCTTATCTATTCCACCATCAATTGCGTCTTTTGTCCAACAGAATTAAAAAAATTTTTTTCTGGCTTAGGGTAACAGTGGTAAGTGGGAGACGATCGCTCTTCGAGGTAGCGAATCATCAAACTTATATCAGACAAAGGCTTTCACGCTTATAAGTAGATTTTACAAAGGTCGCCATTTTGTGCCAAAGCTACGCAATTGAAATTAGCCATAGTTTAATTTCAAATTTTATCTATACGTGTTTTTACGAGTGTTTAATATAACTATTTATAACGAAAATAGGACAATATCCAAACCAAAAATTTTTAGATATTCAATAAGAGTAGAACATATGGGAGATCCGCTTACTAAGCATGTAGGTCTTACTCAAGAGATTTTTTTACACCGCATTGCAAATCGCATTCGGCAATCTTTAGAACTTCAAGAAATTTTATCGGCGACGGTTGCGGAAGTACGTTCGTTTCTCGACACCGATCGCGTAAAAATTTACCAGTTTCAACCTGACAGTCATGGATTAGTAATTGCCGAATCAATTCAGTCAGGACGTTTACCTCCTTTGCTAGGGCTGAATTTTCCCGCAGATGACATTCCCCCCTATGCGCGTGAATTGTATGTTCGGGCACGCCAGCGAACAATAGTCGATTTGACAACACACGAAATTGGTATCAGTCCTCTTAATTGCCGAGAAACAGGCGAATTGTTAGACCAGCAAGATATTCGTTATCGCCCGGTCGATCCTTGCCATGTGGAATATTTAACGGCAATGGGTGTAAAGTCTTCGGTTGTAGTGCCGATTGTTCTAGAAAATAAGGAAACTGGTAAAGATTCTTTACCTTCTTTACAGCAATCATCTCAATTATGGGGGCTGTTGGTGTCTCACCATTCAGAACCACGGGTAGTAACAGAGCAGGAATTATTATTTATTCAGTCTGTAGTCGATCAAGTGGCGATCGCTATTTCTCAGTCGATATTGCTCAACCAAGTGCGACAGCAAGCCCGCCAAGAAGCCATTATTAACCAAGTTACCGAGCAATTGTATAGTACTCCCATTGTTCAGCTTGAAGCTGCCTTAGAAGAGACTGTGGCTGCCTTTGCTGGCTCTGGAGGACGGCTCTACTTGCTGCCAGATAACGAGCAAAGCGCAGAAATCTACATTTGTGGGGTGCAGCCTACCCAACTCGATGGCGGACAAGGTAGACACATTGAGGAGCATCGATTGTGGCAAAAATACCTTTATTCTGCCTCAATGTCGCCCGTCGGCAATCCAGAACAGCCCAGTACTAAATCTTGGTCGGTAAACTGGATGAGAGCCGTTTATGCTTTGACTACTCCACCCAACGAATTAACTTCAGACTCAAATGTGTGGGCGATCGCCGACGTTTATAAAGAACCTTTATTTCGCTCGCTCGCTCCCTGCTTCCAAGCAACCCAAATTCGCGGCTTGTTAATTGTACCGCTTCAGCATGGTTCTACCGTCGTTGGCTGCTTGACTATTTTTCGAGATGAAGTAGATATTGAAACGATTTGGGCTGGCAGTTTTTCTACTGATTCTCGCCAAATGATGGCGCGTCAGTCGTTTGAAGCGTGGCGCGAACTGAAAATCGGGCAAGCACAACAGTGGGGAGAATCAGAAGTCAAGCTGGCGCAAGCATTAGGTGAGCGCTTTTCCACTGCTGTGAGGCAATACCGACTTTACCAACAGGTACAAACTCTGAATACAAATTTAGAGCAACAAGTACGCGATCGCACTGCGGAACTGCAACAAACTAACACCGACTTGCAACGCTCAACTATTGAGTTAAAGCGATCGTTTGAACGGCAGCAAGCAATGGCTGGGATCATAGCCAAAATGCGCCAGTCGCTGGATGTGGAAAATATTTTTCAAACCACAACAGAGGAAGTTTGTCAACTACTCAAAAGCGATCGCGTCGCAGTTTATCGTTTTAATGCTGATTGGGGAGGTGAATTTGTCAGCGATTATGAATCTGCAAATCCCCGATGGCACAGAAGCGTCAAACTTGGAGTGGGCATGGTATGGGACGACACCCATTTACAACAAACCCAAGGGGGACGCTATCGCCATAATCAGCCGTTTGTGGTCGATGATGTCTACAGCATGGAATTTAGCCAGTGCCATTTAGATATACTCGAACAATTTCATGTGCAAGCGTTTATGATTGCGCCGATTTTTGTCGGGCAAGAGTTATGGGGTTTATTGGCAGCTTATCAACACTCAAGCAGTCGGCATTGGGAAGCTTTGGAAGTAGAGTTTTTCACGCAAATTGCAACTCAGCTGGGAGTAGCGGTGCAGCAAGCTGAATATCTAGAACAAATGCGATCGCAATCGATACAATTGGCTCATGTGGCAGAACAGCAGCAAACCCTAGCGAGTGTCATAACCAAAGTTCGGGAATCGCTGGACTTGAACGAGATTTTTCAAACCACCACGCAAGAACTCCGCCGAGTACTCAATAGCGATCGTGTTGTTGTTTTTCGCTTCTACTCCGACTCTGAATATGAGGGTGGCGAAGTTATTGCAGAAGATGTTGCCTCTGGTTTGCCATCAACCTTAACCGCAAAAGTGTACGATCGCTGCATAGGTGAGAAGTATACCGAGAAATTCCGTCAAGGTCACATTCATGCAGTTAATGATATTTATAACTCTGAGCTAGACGATTGTTATATATCAATGCTGTCTCGCTTCCGAATCAGGGCAAACTTGGTAGTTCCCATGATCAAGCAAGATAAGCTATGGGGCTTATTGTGTATTAATCAATGTGAAAAATCCCGTGAGTGGCAAGAGTTAGAAATTGAATTTGTCAGCCAAATTGCCTCTCAGTTAGGAGTTGCCCTCGAACACGCAGTACTGCTCAAACACACACAGCAGCAAGCCACACAACTTTCCCAAACACTCGACCATTTAAGGCAGACTCAAGCTCATTTAATTCACAGTGAAAAAATGTCGAGTTTAGGACAATTAGTCGCTGGGGTAGCACATGAAATTAACAATCCGGTCAACTTTATTTACGGCAATCTCGCCCATATTCAAGATTACACGCAAAACTTGATTGAGATGCTCAATCTCTATCAACACTACTATCCCGAACCCGACCCAGAAATTAAACGACAAGCAATAGTGGCAGATTTAGAGTTCATCGCAGAAGATTTGCCTAAACTATTTTCTTCACTGGAATTAGGTGCTGAACGCATTCGGGAAATTGTTCTTTCGTTAAGAAACTTCTCTCGTTTGGATCAAGCCGAAGTAAAACCCGTTAATATCCACGAGGGACTTGATAGCACCCTGTTAATATTGCAGCATCGTCTTAAGCCTAATTCATTGCATTCAGGCATTGAGTTGATCAAGCAGTATGGTGAGTTACCTTTAGTAGAGTGTTTTGCCGGACAACTCAATCAAGTCTTTATGAATCTGCTCTCCAATGCAATTGACGCATTAGAAGAGTCGTGCCGTCAGTCTCGTAAAGCGGGTAATAATAAATATCATCCGAGTGTCACTATGAAGACGCAGCTTTTAGAAAATGATTGGGTACAAATTTCCATCAAAGATAATGGAACCGGCATGAACCAAGAAGTACACGCGAAGCTATTTGACCCTTTTTTCACCACAAAAGAGGTGGGTAAGGGTACAGGTTTAGGACTCTCAATTAGTTACCAAATTGTCGAAAAGCACCAAGGCAAATTACAATGTGTGTCCCAACCACAAGAGGGGGCTGAGTTTTTGATCGACATCCCCGTAAAACAACCAGCAAAAAAAATTGCCAGACTTTCGTCAAGCGTCATGTGAGGAGTGGGGGAGTGGAAGAGTGGGAGAGTGGGAGAGTGGGGGAGTGGGGGAGTGGGGGAGATGAGGGAGATGAGGGAGATGAGGGAGATGAGGGAGATGAGGGAGATGAGGGAGGAATTACCCATTCCTCATTCCTCTTCCTCATTGCCCATTGCCCATTGCCCATTGCCCATTGCCCATACTTTAAAAATAATCGGCGTTCAGCCTATGATGGAAAACAGATGCACCTCTATATAGAGACACAATTATGGTTGTAGCCCTACTGTATTTGATTTTGGCTGGAGCTTATCTATTAGTCATACCAGCAGCAGCCTTGGTGTACCTCACACAGCGGTGGTATGTGGCTAGCTCCTTTGAGCGCGGTTTTATGTACTTTCTCGTGTTCTTTTTCTTACCGGGTTTGTTGCTTTTGTCACCTTTTGTGAATCTTCGACCCAAACGGCGACAAATTGAAGTTTAACGATATTTGATTGGTAGGTCATAAATCTCATGCGACGGATTGACGCTGTTGGAATTGTCTTTGGCGTTTTTGTAGCTGGCGGTTTGGCTTATGTATTATTTCTGCTAGTAGGCTTAGATAGCCAAAAAGCCGGTATTTGGAGCCAAGCCTTGCTAGTCTGTGGGTTGATTGGCTGGGTAGCAACCTATCTTTTTCGTGCGGTTGGGCAAAAAATGACCTACCATCAGCAACGGGAAGAATACGAAAAAGCTTTTTTGCAAAAGCGACTCGACGAACTCACCCCAGAAGAACTTGCAAAACTTCAAGCCGATATAGAGAGTAAGGACTAGGAGCATGGGGGAGGCAGTGCGGTCTTGGGGATCACCTGCGTGGAGCACCTGCCGTCATGGGGATTTAAAGAGGGGGAAAGGGAAAAGCGGAAAATCTGATCGGAGGAAACCTCCGATCAGACTTTTTCAAGACAGGGAAAAGGGAAAAAAAGAATTATTACCAATGCCCATTAAACAATTGCGATAGGCCCCAATGCCCATTGCCCAATTCGAGCGTGCCCAATGCCCAAATTGAATTGGGTGTTCCTTATTCAGATCTTCTGGCGGATAGACCAGTAATTCAAGCTGCTGCTACCCGCGCTTTACCAAAAAAAATGGGTCTAAAGCCTCCCCCTAGAAGGGGGACTTTATTGTATAATAGTAATGGTTGGAATCCCCACGGTGGTGGCATGGCGCACGGCTCCTAGAACCGGAAAGCTTGTTCAAAGCAGCATATTGGGTAGCGAGAACCAAGAAAAACATAGCTAGAATTTCTAACGAAATCAAACCAGAAAAACCAAACAATTTTTAAGTATGGTACCGTGGGGCGCACGGAAACCGGGGAAAAGAGGAGGAACAACTTCGCTCGTAGTACCCAAAGCCTGTGGAGATGATGCCCGATGGAACTATTTAAGTCAGGCTCGGTTCTTGGTTCTATTGAACGGGTTCATGGTCTGGGTACTGCTCGCAAGAGATAGATAGTTGCAAGGTATGTCAAAGAACCAGGAAACCCAAAAAGCAATTTTTGGAATCTCCGCCCTAAAAGTGCGGAGAGAACGTCAAAAAAAGGAACGAAATTTGATTCTGTGCATGGAAATGGTGAAAGCAACTATTCCAAGTTTGCGATCGCCTATTATCCTATTCACTTATTACAACCCGATTTTGTACCTGGGAATTGAAAAGTTTCTCACTCAGATTGTAGATGCTGGGGTGGCGGGATTGGTAGTTCCGGACTTACCTTTAGAAGAAGCTCAAGGTTTGTTGCAACCTGCTTATAAGATGGGAATTGATGTTACCTTATTGGTTGCTCCCACAAGTTCAACCGAAAGAATAGAAGCGATCGCTCGTTCTTCTCAAGGATTTATTTATTTGGGAGCGCGTCACCTTAGTGACGGTCAGGCGCGAAGCCCTCTTCAATCACGAGTGTCAGATTTACTTAAACAAATTCGTGGTGTTACTGACAAGCAAGCTCGGTGTTGGCTTTGGTATTTCCCAGCCAGAACAAGCTCCTTGATGTGCGCTCCTTGGGCGCGGATGCAGCAATTGTTGGTAGCGCTTTTGTCAAACGTCTGGCAGAAGGCAACTCAGAACAAGGATTAAAGGCGATCGCAAAGAGCGATCGTCAAACCCTCAAGCAAAGCCTTGAAACTTCTGACAAGTAGCACAAATACTCCGGCTTGCTCAAATCGGTAAACTAGATTAAAAAAATTAAAGTGCAAAGTTTTTTTGCCCTGACTTAGTAGACAATTTAAGCGATATGTTCTTGAATATTAACAGCAAATATCAAGCTGTAAAAAAAATAGCTGATACGTCGGCTTATAGTTTGAGTATTATGTAAACTTGAATAGGTTATAAATAATGAGTGTGAGAGTGAATAAGTCACAAATGGATATAATTAGGTCGCACTTGAGGGGGACAGGCGATGAGTGAAAGTATGGCATTTATCGGCGGAGTTGCTGTAGCTGGTCTAGCAGCGCTCGTATTGCTCAAAGGGACAGGTACTCCAAACCTACAACCTAATATTGCTGTTGCCCCGCAAATGCCAGGGACTGTAGTCGCACCGCAAATGATGCAGCCCGGACAATATCCTGCTTACGGGCAACCATACCCGAATCCAGCGCCGATCAATCCCAGCGGTACTGAAGAGTTCAGAATGCAAATGGAACGGCAGAAAAGTCAGCTAGACGTGCTACAGCGAGAAAACGATCAGCTTAAACAGCAAATTCCCCAACTTCAATATCAAGTCGAAAATTATAAAAACCAAGCTCAATTAAGCGTCAATAACCAAGCCGCTCAACAAGCAGCATTGAAGCAGCAGACCGAAACTCCTTGGTCGTCTTCACCCATAGTTTGGGCAGTGGCAGGTATGACTCTAACGATTGGCGGTGGTGTTGTTGTAGCTGGTGTGTTGGCTTTGTTCTCACCACGGCAGCGTTCTACCCGTACCGTACAAGTAATTCATCCTTATAACGGTCCTACACCGCCATTGGCTCCTGTACGCCGCGCTGAGTTTCTCCCCCCTCGTGTAGAAACCAGACGAGTTGAAGCCACAGAATACGACGAAATGCATTGAAGTTGAAGCAGTTGTAAGCACAGTTCAAAGCAATACCCTATGGTCAGCTCAGTTACGGGCATCTAGGGTGAGAATTATCTTGGGTAAAGCCAATAAATTCTCGCCTCGGAGTTTTGTATGTAAATTATTTCTTTACGCCTAAGTTTAATTGGGTAAGGTTTTGTCTATGATAAAAAAATTACCCATAGAAACTTTGTATAGATAAGTAGAGGGCATTGGGCATTGGGCAATGGGCAATGGGCATTGGGCAATGGGCATTGGGCAATGGGCAATGGGGATTTGAACAGGGGTAAAGGGTAAAGGGTAAAGGGTAAAGGACAAGAAAGAAGAAATATTTTCCCTTTCCCCCTTCCTCCTGCCCGATGCCCCATGCCCGATGCCCCATGCCCGATGCCCCATTACCAGTTTTCTACTTATGTCAAGAAAATTACTTTAAATATTAAACTATTAGTAAGAGAAATGCGCTATAAATGTAATCCTTGCAGTGTATGATTCATCATTGCAACCATACAAATCAAGACAAAAGTCGGATGGTTTTTGATAATTACCTTCTTACTAACTGATTGGTATCATCTTTTATAAACTTTATTTACTCAGCAGAGAATATACTGGTACGTACAAAAAAACTACTAAAAACGATAAGAAAAAATACTGTATAATTTTTTTTATCCCTGATGGCTTAAAGATGATTTGTGGGTATTATTACTTAAGTGTTACCTGAAGATAGTGATTCGGCAGATGATCGTATCCATTTTTTAATTTGCTCACTTTGCTTGATGTTCAAGTGAGCGGAAAATAAATACGCATACAGATGTTTAGTTGTTTGATGATACATCAATCACGACGCTTTATATTTTGCAGCTTGATTTTCATGCAATTGCTGCATCGAGGCACTGTCATACATGCGTTAAATAAACTAACCAGATTATCGGGTGGTGTTAACTTATTGGCAACAACCTGGTAGAATCGCAGAATCATCAGTTGTGTTCATCTGTTGGCAGCAATTGCCAATACTTTTTATTCTGCACATGAATTTGAAGTAGATATATTTATCTTGGCAGTTAGCGTAAAAGTAACAAGTTGTGTTTTTAAAATTGACACAGTTTTGATAACATGCTCTAATCACAAAAAAATAGAAATGTTTTTCAGGAGTAGTTAGCAAAGCGTAATTGTATTAGGGTGCAGTAGATACAAGCAGTTAGTAAACGGTAAGCTTTCTGCCTGCTTAGTCTTGGAGTTAATTGGGAGCAAAAAAGACATTTCATCTACCAAAAGGAGGAGATTTTATAATATTTTGCATCCTGAAGACTGAATTTAATTCCACTCAATCGACAGCATTACCCCGCAAGACAAAGGAAAAAAGAGCAAGCGGACTAAGGAAAGCTGTTTTTGGGAATTGATAAAAGCAAGTACAGTTCTGTAGGCTATTTTTCATGCGTTGCATTGAAATTTAGCTAATATTTCTGTGATTTAAGTTTCACAAGTATCAGTATTGCTAATATCATGGCAGCAATAATCGCAGTGATTTAATCATTAGAACTGAAAATAGAAACGGCATTCGCACGTCAAATCATCCATTATGTGTTGAACTGATTGACACATGTTGAAAAATATGCTCTCCTGCCAAAAAAAGTTAATTAAAGATTGTGTAAAAAAAATTGTGAAAAAACTGCAATTGTATCAAAGTTAAAACACCCCTTGTTAAGATTTAGTGATACGATGCTTGCGTCTAAAAAAATTTGAATTCATCCCAAAAAAGAATTAGGTTTTTCCACAAAAACCTAATTCGATAACAATCCTCTGCTATTGCTTGATGCCTTCCAATGACATCTATAAATTCATGGTTGAGGCATAAGAGCCTCTTTTTTACCTTTTTTTCATTTAGTATATTTACTTACGGAGTTATACCTGTTCTTGCTCAAACAGGAATAATCAGGAATACCGCAGGTGCAGGTGCCGATAATCTTCCACAAGTTCGCTCAAACGAGGTGACTTTAAGCGCCGGACAAGCAGCTTTAGAGATTATCAAAACAGCTGACAGGGCAGCAGCCGAACCGGGCGAAACAGTAGTTTACCGTCTTGCCATCAGAAATGCTGGTCGGGCAGCAACAAGCCAGATATCGGTTACAGACAGACTGCCCTTAGGAGTGCGATTAATCGACAGGTCGCTAAGAGGTACCATCGGCGATCGCCAAGTCGCCTTAACCGCTGACCGGGGTTCAAATCGGACAGTGACAATTAATGCTAGTTCCGGACTGCAACCGAACGAAACCTTAGTTGTGGTATATGCCGCTGAAGTAACACCCGATGCAATTCGAGGAGATGGTAGAAACCTAGCACAAGCCAGAGCCGGAAGTTTGACAAGTAACCAATCCAGCTATCGGATACGGATTAGACCTGGCATTCTTTCGGATTGCGGCACCTTGATTGGTCGCGTGTTTGTCGATAAAAACTTTGACGGCGAACAGCAACCGAACGAACCAGGAGTACCGAACGCCGTGATTTATATGGACGACGGCAATCGCATCGTCACCGATGCCAAAGGACTCTTTTCCTTGCCAGCTGTTATATCCGGTTATCGTTCGGCAACGTTGGACTTGAGTAGCTTACCAGGTTACGCTTTAGCACCTAACACGTACTTTATCGAAAAAAATAGCCAATCACGCATGGTGAAGTTAGCACCTGGTAGTATGGCACGAGTCAATTTTGGGGTTACGCCTGCGTTTTCAGGGGGTAAGCGATGAAAACTAGAAAACCTTGTGTAAATTTTGCCAAAAATTTGGGGATGAGGCAGAACAAAGTCGGACATCAGCTACAATCCTCGATTTCATTGCGCTTTGCCCTACTTCCCAAAGGTAGTGTCGGCATATTGCCTGTATTTTTAGCGATCGCCGCACCCTTTTTCTCCAGCAGTGTTTATGCTTCCACCTTAGGCGATCGCCTCCGGGGAGTTGCCGAAACATCGACCGCAGTAGGGGAGATGGGGGGACAAGGGGACAAGGAGATAGGGGGACAAGGGGACAAGGGAGACAAGGGAGACAAGGAGGACAAGGCAGATAAGGGAGACAAGGGAGATAAGGGAGAATTTACTTCCTCATCCCCCTCATCCCCCACTCCCCCCCTCTCCCCCTCCCCCACTCCTCGACTCCTCCCATCTCTCATCTCACAAATTTCCCAACTTAGCCCAGATCCAGGCGGATTTCCTGAAGATCCGGCAACTCAGTTTCAACAAAATCCGGCTTCGCCAATTCAACAACCCATTTCCCCACCGTCGCAACAAACACCGCTACAAGCACCACCGACGACTCAGGAAGTCTTACCCAACAGTACACCGCAGACCGTTGGCGATCGCAAAGCACGCATTGAATTTGCACCTGTAGGCGATCCGCGAGTTCAAGCTGATGGACGTTCTACCATCAAGCTTTCTGGGCAAATTACCGACGATAAAGGTCAACTCATCACCCAAGACGTGATGGTGACATTGACCACCACAGCAGGGAAATTTGTTGGGGCAGACCAGGATAAAGACCAACCCGGATTTCAAGTTCGGGCTATAGGTGGTGAGTTCGTCGCCACTTTGCAATCAGAAATTAAACCCCAACAAGTCAGGATTCGAGCCGGGGTAGACAAGATTAAGACACGGAACCGCTTTAGGCAACTACCACCGCGAGCGATCGGGCAACCATCAATCCCGTATATTGGGGAAACCGATACTACTGGCGAAAGCAAACCATTTCCGCAACAAAACGATACCTCTTTATTTGAATTAATTGGCAACAAGCCATTAGAAGCTTATACCCAAGTTGAATTCACAACTTACCTGCGCCCATCGTTGGTGACAGGGATAATTAATTTGCGGATTGGACAGCGGGGAACTGATTATTGGGGGAGTAGAAGCGATTTTCTCGTTCCTGGTGAAAGTGGCGGTACTCAAGTCGATTTTTATAGTGCTGTCTTTGCCACAGGTAAAGTCGGAGATTGGTTATTTACCGGCGCGTATAACAGCCAACGTCCGCTTAACCAAGATTGTGAAGATAGAAATCGCCTGTTTGGTGGAATTCAATTCTGCGAACAACAATATCCCGTCTACGGTGACAGTTCTACTTTCACATCAACCGCGCCCTCAATAGATAGCGTCTATGCTCGCTTTGAGCGCAGTTCTTCAGTACCTGGAGCAGAGACAGACTACTTGATGTGGGGGGACTACAACACCCAGGAATTCAACCGTTCCTCGCAGTTGTATACGGCAACCTCGCGCCAATTACACGGCTTTAAAGCTAACTACAACTTTGGCAACTTACAAGTAACTGGTTTGTATGCCAATAACATTGAAGGTTTCCAACGCGATACCTTCGTCCCCAACGGAACTAGTGGAAATTATTTCCTCTCCAAACGGTTGATTGTTCCAGGAAGTGAAATTGTTTATGTAGAAACAGAGGAAATTAATCGCCCGGGTACAGTGTTGAAGCGCGAACAGTTGTATCGCGGACAAAATTATGAAATAGATTACGATCGCGGCACATTACTCTTTCGCCGTGCCATCCTTGCCACAGACCTAAATCCCTTTGACAAAACTTTGGTTCGACGAGTCGTAGTCACCTACCAAAATGAAGGTGGTGAAGATTCAAACCTATACGGCGGACGACTGCAATATAATCTCTCCAACGATCTGGAAAACAAAACTTTCTTTGCCGGTTCTTATTTAAGAGAAGACCAAGGCGATCAAGATTTTGAATTGTATGGAGCAGATTTCTTAGTTTCCTTGGGGAATTCAGGTAGGATTGTTGGGGAATTTGCCCGTTCTAACAGCGATTTGCTGACTGGGGGAGAAGTCACAGGTAATGCCTATCGCTTAGAAGCATTTGGTAATATTGGTGACAGATTGAGCGCCAGTGCTTATTACCGGGGAGTTGAGCCAAACTTCGCGAACAACGCTACCTTTAGTTTTGCACCCGGACAAACACGCTACGGCGCGTCGTTATTGGCAAGGGTGACTGATACCACCAGCTTTACTGTTGGTTACGACTTGGAAGAAAACTATGGTAGATCTACAGGCAGGATTGTAGACTTTTTTGACTTATTCGATCCGCAGCCACAAACGCGAGTTGGGGACAGAGTTAATAATGAGTTGAGAACCTTCCGCGTCGGCATTTTGCAAAGAATAGGAAATGCAGATGCGAGTTTAGAGTATGTGAACCGATCGCGTGATGATAGAGTAAGCGATCGCTTTAGTGGTAATGCTAATCAGTTAGTATCTCGCCTCAAATTGCCTCTAACTCAATCATTGACCTTTCAGGCGCAAAATGAACTGAATATAAATGGCTCTGACCCACTTTATCCCAACCGCACCACCTTCGGCTTAGATTGGAAAGCTTTACAAGGCGTGACAGTACGACTCGCTCACCAATTCTATGATGATAGCGAGTTACTTCGCGGCAATTCCTTCACCACCTTGGATACGATTTTCGATCGCAAGTTAGCCGAAGATACTGCGATTACAGGTCGCTATTCGGTGCTATCCGGTTTCAATGGCTTGCAAGGTCAAGGCGCTGTAGGATTGGATCAAGGTTTTCGGGTTGCCCCAGGATTAAAGGTGAATGTTGGATACCAGTATATATTTAGAAATATCTTTAACGCCACCGCTGCTGGAAACCGCAACGAACAATATTACGCTGTTGGTCAAACCGCTTCCTCACTCGGACTGTTTGCTGGTTCAGTGTATAGTGTAGGGCTGGAATATACTGATAATCCGGATTTCAAAGCAAGCACTCGCTTTGAATATCGTGATGGCGACGAAGGCAATAATTTAGTTATTTCCGCCGCCGCTTCCGGTAAACTCTCTCCCGCTTTAACCGCACTGGTTCGCTTTCAACAAGCAGGTGAGGCAAACGTCTTTCTGCCAACTTCTGCGGGTATTGTCAGCGATGGAGTCAGATTTCAAGAACTCGGCGACACCTCCAACTTGAGATTTGGTATAGCTTACCGCGACCCCAGCAACGATAAATTCAACGCTTTGCTGAAATATGAGTGGCGGCAAAACTTTGACTCAATTCCGGAAGCGCAATTGACCGGCACCACCGCCACCGGACATGTCTTTTCTGCTGAAGCGATTTATGCCCCAAACTGGCGCTGGGAATTTTATGGCAAGTACGCTTTGCGTAATGGGGTCACTTTTTACAGTGGCGATAGATACGACGGTACAGTTAACTTGGCGCAACTGCGGGCAAGTTACAGACTCGGTTATCGCACTGATTTGGCAGTAGAAGGACGCTGGATTGGGCAAAACTCTAACAGCGGCACTGATTACGATGAATTTGGCATCGCTGTTGAATCTGGGTATTATTTAACGCCTGATTTGCGCGTGGGTTTGGGCTACAGCTTTGGTAGCGTCGATGACCGGGACTTCACCGGCTATAGGTCTGAGGGCGGTTTTTATGTGAATATCAGCTTGAAGTTGAATGAACTTTTGGGCGGCTTTGGATTGCAAAAACCCGTACCCAGACAGCAACAAGAGTCAGAAGTGCAACCAGTAGTTAGCAGAAATAATAATTCTCAAAGCAACTTGATTAACCGTCTGCGGCTTCCGAGAGCGCAAAATTCATCGGATAAGTTGGTTAGCCGTCTCAAAGGACTGGGGACTGGGGACTAGGGAGCCAGTCGCGTGCGGTGAGTCCACTCGGCGGTGTCGGTTTCCGGAGCCAGCCGCGTGCGCGGGTTCCCCGCGTTGAGCGGACTGGCGTTCCCGTCGAAGTGGCGAACCCGAAGGGAGGTGTCCTCCGTTGAGCGAACTGGCGTGACTGAAGAATAGGAAAAGAATTATTACCAATGCCCAATGCCCAATGCCCAATGCCCAATGCCCAATGCCCAATGCCGGAGAATGCGAGGTGTACAGGAGTGAGTAATGTCTGTTATGAAATTTCGTTTATTGTTGCTGGTTAGTGGTATAGCTTTCGTTGTGAGTAAAAAATTCTCGCAACAACTATCAACTAACAAATATCAATTAACAATTCTTTACCTTTTGCCTTTTGCCTTTTGCCTTTTACCTTCAAAAGTTGCATTTAGTCAAACACCTACTCCCCCAGCTTTGCGGGTGGTGGTGAACAGTAACTCTGATGGTAATATTCAAGCTGATTCAGTACTGACATTGCGAGAAGCGATCGCTCTGGTCAATGGTACGCTAACAGTTGAACAACTCAGCAGTAGCGAAAAAGCTTTAGTCCAACCACAAACCGGCGGGGGTTCGCGCATTGAGTTTAATTTGCCCAATGGCGCAACCACGATTCAATTGCAGCAACAATTACCCGATTTGTCAAGTCCGGGATTGGTGATTGATGGTGCGACGCAACCGGGATATGATGCAGCTACTTCAGCTACAGCAGAAATTGCCATTCCGGTGCCGGTAGTGACAATAACTCCAGCGACAGATAAAGAAATATTTCGCGGCTTGACTATTGTCGCCGATGGTGTAACTATCCGCGGCTTAAGTATTTATGGTTTTAATGCCAGTCCGCTTAAGCAGCAGCTAGGCAACTTATTAATTTATGATGGGATTCCCAAGCCGGTGACGCTGACCACACCACCGGGAGATATTGTTATTTCTCATCGCTTTCCGCCTCCCAACACCAAACGACAGCAACCGCCTAACGATGATTTTCCTTTTTATAACCGAGATGTCCCACCGAAGAATGTTGTTATTGAAAACAACTGGTTGGGACTGACGACTGATGAAAGGATGCCACCAACGACATCAGCTTTTGGGGTTTATGTTTTCAATTCCCAAGGAACGACAATTCGCAACAACCGAATTTATTATCATGATGGTAGCGCCATTATTACCTCAGTTAGGGGTGAAAATACGGTAGTACAACAAAACATCATCGTCGGGAATGGTATCGAAGGTATGCCCGATGCCTTGCGGATTGAGGGTGTAGTTACCAAGTCGCAGATTTTGGGTAACTTGATTTGCGCCAACGATGGGGCAGGCGTGTATTTATTTAAACCTCAAGGTGACGTGTTATTACAAAATAACAAAATCACTTATAACGGTAGACGATTGCGACGGGCAGCGGTTTATGTGATGGGTAGCAATCATCAAATAATTGGTAACGAGATTGACCATCAAACAGGACCTGGGGTAGTAGTGTCAGCGTTTCCTGATACTGAACGCAACATCATCCAAAATAACTTATTTGCGGCTTTGGAAGGTTTGAGTATTGACCTCAACACCCAGCGCAATCTTGATGTCAGCGACTTTCAACGGGGAGATGGTCCCAATCCCAAGCGCGATTCAGGCAATCGTCGTCGGGATACAGGAAATGGAGCGATTAATGCACCAGAATTTACCGCGAGGGCGTTTGTACCCAGTGGTAACGGTGTCACTTTACAAGGGAAAGCTGACCCAGGTTCGCAAGTAACAATATATCGTTTAGGAGATTATCAAAGAGGAAAACAAGCACTTTATGAACCAGGTTATGGAGCGCTGAGTCAAGTGTTGGCGACTGCGCCTGTAGACAGCAAAGGCAATTTTAGCATCACGGCGACAAACTTGCAGACCGGAGAAATGGTGAGTGCGATCGCCACCGATCCGAAATATGGGACATCGGAACCAGCGATCGCCGCCGTAATTGGCACTCCTGGGACACCAACCAACCTCACGCCATCTTCTCAAGTGACGCCCATACAGCCACCGCAGTGTACTTCAAGACCTGCGCCACCCCCGCCACCAGAACCACCAGCACCACCCCCACCACCAGCACCACCAGAACCACTGCGGATACGCGTACCGCGTAACGTTCACTTTGCCTTAGATAAATCTTTTATCAGTCCAGCGAGTGCCCTGGTTTTGGATCGGATAGCGCAGGTGTTGAAGCAATATCCGGTGATTGTCATTGAAATAGTTGGTCACACTGACCCCCGCGCTAGCGACGCCTATAACCAAGCGTTGGGTCAACGACGGGCATTATCTACGAGACGTTACTTATTACAGCAAGGTATCGCTCCCGAAAGAATGACCATTCGTTCTCAGGGTGAAAGGCAGCGTGTAAGTGAAGGTTCGGGTCGAGTAGATTATGCACGCGATCGCCGTGCGGAAATTATTTTCAAAGACATTAGAGGCATCGACATCATTATCGAAGGACAAGAACAAGACTTACAAATCGAACCACCAAGAGGTAGAAGGTAGCCCAAAAGAATTAAGTATGAAGTATGAAATTACATCATTAGTAAGCGCGATCGTGCGTCAAGTCTGACGGGGAAAATTTCCCTGTCAGACTTGACATGAATATCGATTCGCTGAGTATACCAGCGAGGTATGTAGCGATTTTTGATTTCAGATTTAGGTAAGACTTAGGCAAAGTTATGGAAAAACGAACCACAGAGGAAGCAGCGAAAAGTCGAGCCAGTCGCTTGGTGAGGCAGCGCGGTCTTGGGGGTTCCCCCCATGAGCGACTGCCGAAAGGGTTTCCCGACTTGGGCGAACTGGCGTTGAGCGGAGGTTTCCTCCGATCAGACCTTTTCAAGAGAGAGTCACAGAGGAATGAGAAAGAGAGAGAATTTTTATGTAAGTTCTATTACACTCATAAATCAACATCTTCTGCGGCAATAAATGCAATGTCAACTACTAAGTTTTTTAGTAAATGTACTTAATTTATTTTTCTTTAAATGACTTGATGGCAAGACAAAATGACTTTGAGTTTAAAGGAGTAGAGAAATAAAACGTAAGAGACTGAGAAAAAAATCCTTTCTCATTCCTCTTCCTTCGTGTGCTTCGTGTCTTTGCGGTTCGTTTTTTCATTACTTTGCGTTCGTTTCCCTAGGAAGGGCTAAAGCCTCGCTCGTTTCCCACTTACCGAGTTATTTTATGAAACCTTTATTTAAGCGTTTACCAGAAATCACCCACACTCAGGTATTTCAACCTTTAAAACGTACACTTTTGACACTGCTGTTTACAGTGCCGCAAGTTCCCATACAATATCCATTGCTAGGAAGCATTTCATCCGGTGGGAAAGCTTTGGCACAAACAACAAGCTGTCCGGCTGGGACATCACCCGGAACTATAGAGTGGACTCCCACCGAGAACCTCCAAGGTTTTTTAAGTCAAAATTTGAGCGTTGGCGGCATTAGTACCACCTTCCGCTTTACTGAAAGCAGCCCTGGAGTTATCGACCAAGGGGAAACACGTATTGAAACACAAGAATACGGTGGTTTTAACGAACCTAATTTAAGGTTTAATATCGGAGGAAATTCGCCACCCAACCCACCTCGAGATAGCAGTCCGGTAGCACCTGGCAGTAGTGCCACACTTACTATCACCTTCGCACAACCAGTCACCCTAGCATCCCCCCTGACTTTTTTAGACATTGACAGAAATGGTCCGCCGCCACGAGACCCTGCGGGAAGAATTTTCCAAGATAGAGTGACAATTAGAGCACTCAATGGAACTACACCAGTTGGTGTGACAGGTACGGCATTAGGTACAAATACTAGAGTCACCAATCAAGGTAATAGTGTTCTGGCAGAGGGTATAAACAACAATGCCAATAACAATGAAAACGCTGGCAATATTCAAGTTACGCCAGCTGGGGCAATTACCCAAATTCAAGTTTTATATGAGCCAGGAACAGAATTTGGTGCTCCTGTGCAGGATGAAACTATCGGTCTTGCTAGGATAGATATTTGTGCGCCTGTTCCTGGCGGCACACTTGGCGATACTGTTTATAATGATACCAACGGTAACAGCATTCAAGACACAGGCGAAACCGGCATCAGCGGCGTTACTGTGAATTTAGCAGGGGCGGGACCTGATGGTGTATTTGGCACGCCAGACGACATCAGCCGCACCACTACCACCGATGCCAATGGGATATACAGCTTCCCTGGTTTGCCTGCGGGTAGTTACAGAGTTTCGGTTAATAATCCTGCTGGTTTAACACCCACTCAAACTCAACCGAATGCGGTCGGTTTAGGTGCTGGTCAAACTATTAATACACTTGATTTTGGCTTTACGCGGCAACAAGGCTCGATTGGCGATACTGTTTATAATGACACCAACGGCAACAGCACCCAAAACTCAGGCGAAACCGGCATCAGTGGCGTTACTGTCACCTTAGCAGGGGCAGGACCTGATGGGCAATTTGGCACAACTGACGATTTTAGCCGCACCACTACCACCGATAGTAATGGTAGATACAGCTTTACTGGATTGCCTGGGGGTAATTACAGAGTCACAGTTAATAATCCTGCTGGTTTAACAGCAACTCAAACTCAACCGAATGCGATCGCCCTCGGCAACGGTCAAAATATCGATACTGTTGATTTTGGCTTCACTCAGCAAGCATCAGGTGTATCCTCGATTGGCGATACTGTTTTCAATGACACCAACGGCAACGGTGTCCAAGACCAAGGCGAACCGGGAATCGGCGGCGTTACCATCAACCTGAGAGATAGTAGCGGTAACGTTGTTGCTACCACCACTACTAACAGCAACGGTAATTACAGTTTCCCCAATCTCGCACCAGGTAACTACACAGTATCTGTTCCCAACCCTCCTGCCGGCTTCACCCCAACTCTCGTACCGTCAGCCATCAGCTTACAACCCGGTCAAAATGTTGACACGGCTGATTTTGGCTTTACTCAGCAGCCACGCGGCACAATTGGGGATACTGTATTCAGCGATACTAACGGCAACAGCACTCAAGAACCGGGCGAACCGGGAATTCCCGGTCTGACTGTGTTGGTCAGAGATAGCAGCGGTAACACAGTTGCCACCACTAACACTGATGCTAACGGCAGATATAGTGTTAACGTGCCACCTGGTACTTACACAGTAGCTGTTACCAATCCGCCTTCTGGCTTCACCCCGACTTTAACCCAGCCGAATCCGATCAACGTCGGCAACGGTCAGAATATCGATACAGTTGATTTTGGCTTCCGTCCGACCTCCCAAAGTTCAATTGGGGATACGGTTTTCCAAGACCTGAACGGCAACGGCGTACAAGATTCTAATGATGTCGGAATCAGCGGCGTGAGGGTGAGATTGTTTGGTCCTGGACCAGATGGTATTATTAACACTGCCGACGACAACCAAATCGCGGAACAATTCACTGATAACACCCCAAATATAGCTATTGGTGGTAGGGGTAATTATACCTTTAATAATTTACCGCCAGGAGTTTACAGAGTAGAATCTGACACTCCCCCAGGCAACCCACCCAACGATCGCACTACTCTGACTACCGGTCGAAATCCGATCATTGTCAATCTCGCAGCTAATCAAAACTTCCTGAACGCCGATTTTGGCTTTAACATGACAGGATTTAGCGGTAATAATCCTGGTTCAATTGGCGACACA
This sequence comes from Tolypothrix sp. VBCCA 56010, assembly GCF_050875635.1. NCBI lineage: Bacteria > Bacillati > Cyanobacteriota > Cyanophyceae > Nostocales > Tolypothrichaceae > Tolypothrix > Tolypothrix sp. VBCCA 56010. The sequence goes on along the minus strand of NZ_JBPAOH010000023.1, from coordinate 30,651 downwards.
GTATTTAACGATCGCAATAATAACGGCGTTCAAGACTCTGGCGAACCGGGAATTCCTAATGTCCCCTTAACTCTGACTCTTCCCGGACCCGATGGTAGATTAGACACTCCTGGTGACAACACCACGCAAACGACTACCACCAACAGCAACGGTAACTACGGCTTTAATAATTTGCCGCCAGGACCTTACAGAGTTACAATTACCCAGCCATTCGACTTTCCCCAAATTACCACTGGTAGTCCGCAAATAGATGTAAATCTCCAATCAGGTCAGACCTTAAATAACGTTGATTTTGGCTTGCGGCGTCCACCTGGAGGTACTATCGGTGATTTTGTCTTTAATGATAGAAATGGCGATCGCACTCCTAACCCAGGCGAAACCGGAATTCCCAATGCTACCGTAACTCTGAGAAACTCTAGCAATCAGATAGTTGCTACCACTACAACTAATAACAACGGTAACTACATCTTCACCGGCTTGCCACTAGGCAATTACACTGTAGACGTAACCAGACCAGGTAGCGGTTTAAACCCAACCACTAACACAACCTTGACAGCTAACTTAACTGAGGCAAATCCAGATAACCTCAACATTGACTTCGGTTTCCGTGGTGGTACTGTCGGTCAAACAAATACTGGTCTGCGCTTGGTAAAACGAATTACCAACGTCTTTAGAAATGGTCAGCCTGTCAACATTACCAACTTCAACACCTTTGTCGATGACCCCAACGATAATAACGACAATCTTTTACAGCAAGCCGGACGTCCACCTCTCGGCGTTAGCCAACTAGAAACAGCTTTGCAAAGCGGTGATGAAGTAGAATACACAATTTATTACCTTGCTGAAGGCACTCAAGACTTGCAAAACGTCAGCTTCTGCGATTTAATTCCACCGGAAACAAGCTATAGTTCCGGGGAAATTTCAGTCAATCGAGCCGGTGCAAATAGTTTGCTAACTAACGCTCAAGATAGCGACCAAGGAGCATTTTTCACTCCCTTACAACCGTTACCTCAGCCCAATCAATGTCTGAGTCAAACAAATACTAAAGGTGCAGTGATTGTCAACTTGGGCACTATCACCCCCGATCGAAACTTCGGTTTCCTGCGCTTCCGCGTCCAAATCGATTAGAACTGGCGATTTACGGGTGGTGAGAATCTCGACTTCTTTAAGGTCAGAAACCCGACTTCTTTAAGAAGTCGGGTTTCTCTGTTGATAAAATTTAATTATGAATGCAGAAGTTGTCGTTACCAAAACTAATCGCTTCGTGACCAACGTTAAAGCGTTGGTTATGAATGCAGAAGTTGTCGTGACCAAAACTAATCGCTTCGTGACCAACGTTGAAGCTGTTGAAACTTCGTATCCTAATAAATTACGTTTGTGCTAAATTAACTATCGCTTCGGTGATTGCCGTGAACACTATTGATATTCAACGAATCGTTGACCAAACCGAAATCATTAACCTACTCAATCGCTTTGTGCTGAGTATTGATACACGCGATTACACTACCATGCGTGCTTGTTTAACCAACGAAGTTAATTTTGACTATTCAGCTTTGTTTGGGACTATCATGCCTTCGGCTGCTGATGAGTTGATAGAAGACGTTCGCCAAAACCATGCAGGGTTTCGAGGATTACAACACCTGACTGCTAACCACTTTGTTATCGTTGACGGGGATAGTGCAACATGCACCGCTAACTTCATCGCTCACCACTTTCTGCCAAACGATCGCGGTGGTAACTCGTGGACGCTAGGTGGTCGATATGACTATCAACTAACACAAACTGAAACTGGTTGGAAAATTTCTGGATGCACCATTCACGTTTCGTGGACAGATGGTAATCTTCAGTTATTCGATTTGGCGCGTCAGTACCTAAGTTGATTCAACTTGCTAATAAATTCGGGGTAATCTTACATCAGATGTATTAACGTAACACTGTATTAGGTATTATTATTGAGGCTTTTACTTATCGCCTTAAATATTACAGTTCCCAGCCCCAATGCAAAAAACTAAATTTATTAGCTTAATTACCACCAGTGCTGTGCTATTATCTACCTTCATCATCGGGGGAAAATTTGCCCTAGCACAGCAGCGTCCCGTTCCCCTTTTGAGAGCGAAATGTGTTAGCAGTGGACTTGGCACTTACCGCGAGCAAAATCTTGATGTTTCTATCGGCAAAGCAGTTTATACAAGTCAGTTTTATTTAGGAGCAGGCAGCCGCTCGGCTTCGTTGACTTGTAAAATTAAACCAGATAATCGCCCAGAATCTCCTTTTCAAACTTTCAATTTAGGATTTGGAATGCGTGACAATGACACAACAACTCCAAATGTGGTAGTTAAGGTTTACTTAGATGGTCAGCAGGCTGAAAGCCGAACTGTAATTGCAACACAGCCAATTTCATTATCACTTGATGTCAGCAATGTTAGTAACGTTGCTATAGAAGCTGTTTGCTCTCGCTCAAACCAATATTGCGATAGAGTTTACTTTTATAAGGCTGATTTAGAGCGCAAAATTGTCTCTCCACAACCGAAAAAGTAAATTTGTTATTTGTTGGTGGATAGTTGATAGTTGATAGTTGATAACTGTTAACCGTCAACTACAGCAGATTGCAACGGGCGTGAGGTACAGATTATTGTAAGGGCACAACATTGTTGTGCCCCTACCTGTGTACCTCATTTACCTGAAAAACGCTGTAACAACCAACAACCAACCACTAACAACCAACAATTAACCTAAAAACCATTTTCATCAGTTTCCGTTGTAGTTTCACTATCTATATCATTGTCGGATTCTTCAGTAGAGACGTTTTGCCGGAATGTCTCTACTTGATGCCGACGATGATTTAGATGATGGGGATTACCGATTTTTGGCAATTCCTGTTTTGCTAAATTTTCGGCTGCTTGCTTAAATAAGGGTTCCATTTTATCTCGCCAATATTGAATATTCGGCAACTTTTCTGGATGGTCTTTATAAGCTAAAACTTTATCCCATTGACCGTTATCAAGTGCTTTATTGATTTCATTAGATAAAGCTTCCGCTTTTGCCCAATCTTGCTGCCATTGAGAAACTGTTCCGGCTGTATCTTTCCAAGTTGAAGAAGCTGAAGCAGGCAGAGATTTGAGGAGTGCGATCGCTCCCGCTAAATCTCCATTATCATACTTCTCTCTTGCTTGTTCCACAACCTGAGAATTGTTCTCACTAGAAGTTGATTTATCTGTTTCATCAGTAAATGGTTCAGCACGAAATGGATCTGATTTTTCTAACTTTAGCGATTCTGGTTTTTCTAGCTTTGGCAATGAAATAGCAGCAGGTGGTTTTGGTATCGGTTGGGGAATCGGTCGAGCTGCAATTAAGTCACTATCATTTACTGTCTTAATAGCAATACCTTTATCTCGCAAACAAGATACCCATTGTTCTGGATTGGCTATTACATGAGAGTTCGCCCAAGCAGATTTTCTCGAATCAAGTTTAACTTCTACCCAACCGAGTTTTGTCCGCTTGCCAGTCACCTCAAAAGCAGTGTTATCGCTAAGTGTTTGTACAATATTATCAGAATTAATTGCACTTGGCTCAGAACGGATATTAGAATTACCTGTAACAACAGCCTCGCAGATATTTGCTGAAGCTGCGCCATTACTAGCAAAATTAAAACCGAGATTTTTCGCACTTCCAACTAAATTGGTGGCAACAGCAGCCGCACCACCTGCCAATAATGCGGCAATGACTAGCGGCAATAAGTCGGGTCTGTTAGACTCTTTACGGGCAGGTTTGGCAGCATGATTTGCTGGTGCAACGGCGATGGTTTGCTGCCGAGACATTTGAGAAGTTGGTTTGGTTGCTTGGTAGCTGCTGGGAGTTCTCGCGTATTCTTGAGATGCCGGTACAGAAGAAAGCAATTGCAATGATAGCAGTGCTTGCATGACGCTGTTATAGCGGTCTTTGAAGTGATAGCGCACCATCTTGCTTAACACCGCCGCCAATTCTGGACTTACAGGTGCTAAATGCTGCCAGATAATTTCGCCTGTATCGGGGTCTTCTTGAAAATCGATTGGCGCTACTCCCGTCAGCGCTTGAATGGCGATGATACCTAGAGAGTAAATATCGCTGTTGGGACGGGGTTTGCCTTGTCCTTGTTCTGTGGGCATATAACCGGGAGTGCCAATCGCTACAGTAGCGGTGGTTTGCCCAGCAAAAGTAAGATTAGGCGATCGCAGTTGTTTAACAGCTCCAAAGTCTACTAAAACTAATTTCTGATCGCAAGTACGACGAATAATATTATCTGGCTTGATATCGCGGTGAATTACGCCTTCGCGGTGGACAAATTCTAAGATATTCAGAACTTCTAGCAACATCTGAATGACTTCGCTTTCACTCCAACGCTGATTTGGTACAAGTTCTTCGTTGAGGGTATGTCCTTCAATAAATTCTTGGACTAAATAAAATTCTTTATTTTCGTCAAAATAAGCTAAAAGTCTGGGTATTTGGTCATGATTACCCAGTTTTTCTAAAGTTTCCGCTTCTGATTGAAACAAGCGCTTGGCGGTTTCAAAAACTTTCGGATCTGAGTTTGCCCCTTTGAGGTGCTTGACAACGCAGATGGGGTTGCCCGGACGCCTGGTATCTTGGGCAATGTATGTTTCTCCAAATCCCCCCGTCGCAAGGACTCTCACTACCTGATAACGATGGTCTAACAGCTTGCCGATCATATTCCCTCCCCAGTTTTAACACCCATTTTCCGGATGGTAATAAATATCTCCAGGTTTTCTTTGATGAAATCCGCTATCTTGAGAAAAGATTTAGGCGGAAAACACAATTTTTTCACAAAAACGTTGTTAATTTTTATTTCAATCTTGCTTTGAATTTACCATGCCACCGAAAATAACCAATTCAGTCACCTGGCAGCAGGCTGAACTGCTGATGCAACCTGCTTTCATTCGCGTCGTTGATAACATTCGCAAGCAACTGGATGAATCTGCTTGGAAGGGAACTTACCAAGATGTATTGGTTTGGGCTGCTGACACAAGTGATGAAACTAAAGCGATCGTTACCCAGCTGTTGCAAGAAATGGAAGGGGCAACACCGGAACAAAGCGATTTAATCAGACAATCACTTGCTAATTTACCAACGCCCCATCCAGGATATCATCTATGTTTGCAGCGTCAAGATCGACAAGTGACGGTTGATTTGTGGGAACTGTGTTACAAAGTGTGTTTTCTTGACTACGGCACAGGTGATCAAGCGGTAAAAATCGACACTGATTTGATTGATGAAACCGGTGATGTAGATTGGCTGCGTTTGGAAGCGAAGACTAAAAAGTTAGTTGAGCAAGTGTTTGCAAGTTTACCAGAGTAGGGGCGGGGTTTCCCCGTCCTTATTGGGGGTTATTCATCAAAATGTAATATAATGCCCACAGAATAGAATTCTGGGGCTATACGAACGTTCGCCCTTGGCGTTCCCGTTCGCGCAGCGTCTCCGAAAGGAGAAGGGTAGCCCACCTGCGTGGGCTAAAAGGCGATCGCTTTGTGTCTTATGTGGTAAGGGCTTCAGCCCTTAATTTGAGCGGTAAACCGCTCACCCTCCGGGTTCGCCAGTCGCTCATGGGGGAGACCCCCAAGACCGCGCTGGCTCACTACGAACCAGGACAGTATTTTGCTGCATATACTGTTTCAGGCATTTAGCAACATACTCAGCTAATTTGACCGGAACTGCATTACCTATCATTTGTTCTAAGTCAGTTTTGGAACTTTCAAAAATAAAATTAGGTGGAAATGTTTGTATATAACTGCGTTCAATAGTAGTTAAAGGTCGTAATTGCGGCGTAACGGGTGCAGCATCACCAGGATGAATTTTATAATTTTTAGGAATCGGTCTATTAACACCTCTAATTGTCGGACTTGGTTCGTCAATACTAAATATTGCTCTTCTTTTATAGCTTCTCGGATGTCGATAATAATACTCAATGCCTAAACTATCGCCCAAATATTCTCTAATTGTGGTTGGTCGGGTTGCTAAATTAGCTTGTAAATAAGATTCTAAAACTTTATCTTCACCGTTAAATTCACCTATACAAAAAAATCTTTTACGCTTTTGCGGTACACCACATAAACTCGCATCTAATATCTTTTCGGTGAGTCCGTATCCAGCTTGTTGAAAAATATCTCTAGCTATTTTATATTTGGCACTTTTGGCTAATCTATCTACATTTTCCATGACAAACCATTTAGGTTTGACACTAGCGACTATTTTCGCAAACACAATAGTTAAATCACCTCTTCCTAAGTTTTCATCACGCTTACCAGCGCTAGAAAAATCTTGACAAGGTGGACCGCCAATAATTATATCTGGATTGAGATTTTTGATAAGTTCCAAATTATCTAAAGCGGCAATGTCACATAATATGACATCGTGATTAAAGTTTTTTTGATAAACTTTGATAGCGGTTTCCCAGTTATCAAAGGCTGCGGCTATTTGAAAACCTGCATTTTGAAATCCGAGAGATAAACCGCCACATCCGGCGAATAAGTCTATGACTTTTAAGGATGAATGAAATTCTAATTTATGATTTTCTTTCACAATATAGTGTAAAATTACATGTGATAGAAATAGCATAACTTGTAAGCCGTCAGGTTGAAACCTGCGGCTATACGAACAAAGCCCACCTGCGTGGGCTAAGAGGAGGCGTTTTTAGCTAGTCTGGGTTAGGGGAGTTGTATAGCCGGCTACTTGATTGTTTGCATTGGCTTCCAAGTAGACAATGATGCTTGAATTGTGGTCAATTCGTGTAAGTATTGATTTAATTGGACTTTTTGGATTTCCAGCATTTCACGAATGCGATCGCCAGAGCGCGAAAAACATGATGTTACATTTGAAAAAGCCGCAGAAGTTTTTTTTGACCCTTTCTACCAAGTGGGTGATGCTACTGCGAATAACGAACAGCGTGATTTCATCATTGGGTATTCTCTCTCCCAACGCTTATTACTTGTAGTTTATGTAGAACGTGTCAAGCGATCGCGCATAATTTCCCCCCAACAAAGTTATATGAAGAATCCTGAAGAACTTGAACTAAATTTGCGACCTCGTGCAACAGAAACAGTATCGATAAAGATACCAACCGATACATTACAATATCTGAAAAAAGTTGCCGCTAGTCGAGATATGTCTGTTGAAGCTTTACTCAAATTGTATATTGGGCAGAATTTGCGGCAAGATTTAGCTAAATTATGAGCGCGATCGCACTTTTTGAGTCAACCGCTCAAGTTTTAGCACGGCACATGCAATCTGAAGACGAAATTGCAACGATTATTCAAGAAATTCAAACATAAATAACTCGTTAGGTAAATTTCAAATAAAATGGAAGATTAGAGAAAGTGCGTCCTAGTATCAATAAAAACTGAGATATAGAGTATATATGGCTGAAATGAATTTAGATGAAATAAAACTTAAAGAACTGCTGAAAGCTGCAATAGTAGAGGTACTTCAAGAGCAAAAAGAGGTATTTTCTGATTTATTGGCAGAAATAATAGAAGACATAGCTTTAGAAAAAGCTATCAAGGAAGGTGAAAAAACTGAGCTTGTCAGTCGAGAAGCTATCTTCAAAATTTGGGAAACTAAAAAATGAACGTATTCAGAAAAAGCTTTGAGAAAGATTTAGGCAATATTTTAGACGAAACATTACTTCAAAGAATTAAGGCAGTAATTGAAGAAGTAGAAAACGCTGAAAATTTAGGTAATGTGAGTAGTATAAAAAAACTTAAAGCTGATGGTGACTATTATCGGATCGGGGTTGGAGACTAGAGAATTGATATTACAGTATCTGAGAGTGTAGTGATTTTTGTCAGAGTCTTGCACAGAAAAGATGTTTACAGGTACTTTCCGTAATTTGAGCAGTTGATCGGAACGATCGCTCGAAAGCAAACCCTTACTTAATAATATTTTCATCGTGTAAGTTGATTTAGACTGGGTTTTACAATCTAAAATCAAAAACTGCTATCACCATGTCCAAATCTGCAATTGACGCCAACGACGCAGTAGCTATCCAAGCAGCACAAGATTCTGTTGCTGTATGCGATCGCTCTCACTCAGGCATCACCCGTGTTTCTGACGATGACCGCATCCGCTTTTTACACAATCAAACTACTAACGATTTCCAAAGTCTCAAACCAGGACAAGGCTGTGATACTGTAATGGTGACATCCACAGCTCGGACTATTGACTTAGCAACAGCTTACGTTTTAGAAGATGCGGTGCTGTTACTAGTTTCGCCGAATCGCCGAGAATTTCTCATGCAATGGCTGGATAAATACATCTTTTTCGCTGATAAGGTGCAATTAGCCGATGTGACAAATGACACTGCAACCTTCAAGATCATCGGTTCGCAAAGCGACACGATTATAGAAAAATTGGGTGCTGAAGCTATTATCGGTCAACCTTACGGCACTCATCAACTATTTGAGGGTGGGGTGCGTGTAGCTGTGGGTAGCGGTTTGGCTTTGCCGGGATATACTCTGATTTTACCAGCTTCTCTTAAGGCGACGGTATGGGAGAAAATTGTCGAAGCTGGAGCGCAAGAAATGAGCGATCGCGCTTTTGATGTGTTGCGAATATTACAAGGTCGTCCAGCCCCAGAGCATGAATTGACTGATGATTACAATCCTCTAGAAGCTGGTTTATGGCATACCATTTCTTTTAACAAAGGTTGTTATATCGGACAAGAAACCATCGCCCGTTTAAATACATACAAAGGTGTAAAACAACACCTTTGGGGTATTCGTCTCAACGCGCCGGCGGAAATCCAAAGTGCGATCGCTGTCGGGGATGAAAAAGTCGGCAAACTGACAAGTTATACCGAAACCGCTGATGGTTACTTTGGGCTAGGTTACATCCGCACTAAAGCAGGTGGTGTCGGCTTGAAAGTTAAAGTCGGAGAAACTGAGGGGGAAATAGTAGAAATCCCCTTCGTTACTCACGAATACCCACAGTAGGATGGGGAGACAAGGAGACAAGGAGATGGGGAGACAAGGAGATGGGGAGGACAAGGGAGAGGGGGAGGACAAGGGAGAGATAGGAATTTGTTTCTTACCCCAAGTCGTCCCCCTTGTCTCCTTGTCCCCTTGTCTCCAAAAAATCCCCTAACTTCTACTAATTGGCGCCTTCACAAAACTCATCTATCCAAGAAGGTAGACTACTGGCATTAGTGGTAGGTGATGAATTAACTTCACTCTGAACATCTTTGCGTTGCATTTTTACACGCATGTCTTGGCTTTCAATTGTAGCCACAGCAAGCGGTTTGCCATTGCTAGGTAACAAAGTGGTAACTGAGTGCGATCGCTCACAAGTTCCATTCATCCGGATTACATCACCCGGAAGTGCAGCAACGCTTTTTTTCTTTTCTCCTCTGAAAGGAGAAAGGTTAGGGGGTGAAGTTTTGCTGTGTTTATTATCAGGTTTGCCCTTGGTTTCAACTTTAGTTGTAAATCCCAACGGCTTAGATTTTCCCTTGCTTTCAACTTTGCTGGTAGATTGGGGCGATCGCTCATTGTTATCATTGTTGACTTGGGTTGTCACAGCAAGCGGCGCAGGTTTGATGCTAATTTCAACGTCGTTTTTTACAGCATCTCTAACCTCATGTTGGCTTACGCTAATCACCTCTGTGGTAACTATTGGCTTTTCCGATTTAATTAAATCTAAATGTCGGTCGGGATTGAAGTTAAGACCTAATGCGGCAACAATGCGATCGGGATTATTATTTAGATCCAAAATAAAGGGAAAAATCTCATCAAGTTGCGGTTCTAAAACAGATAAAGTCGCCAATATAAAACCGCTGCTTGGACGCCGTTCACCATCATACGTCCCCCAAATTTGCATCTTGACTAACCAGGGACGATTTTCAAAGTAGTAATTTAGCCACTTTATTTTCAGTGATTCACGCAGATGCTGAATATTCATAGGATGCCTCGTAAACAGTAAAAAAGAGTGCAGTCCTTTATATTTTTAATCGTCTTGGGACTCAGAATGAAACCGAGAGTACAGCATCTTTTCAACTTCTTGACCGCCGAGTAAATGCTGTTCTACTACCAAAGGCACTTCATTAGGGCGGACACCACTATACCAGACGCGATCGGGCAACACCAACACCATCGGACCATTACCGCATTGTCCCAAACAGCCGGTAGCCGTCACCGTCACCCCAGGAACTACTGAAGCCTTAAAAGCAGCTAATACCTTCGCCGCACCTTGCTTTTTACAAGCACGATTTTGACATACCCGCACGCATCTAGAAGAAGCGGATGGTTGATTGTTTGACATTTTTTTAGGAACCGTCTTTGCAGGAGAATCGCACTATATGTAATTATTACACGCCTCTGTTTACCCCGTATGAATTTTGCGGCTTTTATTCTCTGAATGTAAAAAATAATCAAGTCTCCGATTTGTCTGCATTTGTATCAATAACTCTAATTAGAAAAGCAAAACTGTGTGAAGACCAATTAAGTTTTAGTATCATCAAAAAGGAAAATATGTGATAATAGCAGCAATAATACTGATTATGAAGAATAAATTTCACAAGTATCAATCCGGCATTGAAATTAATAAAAGTGACCTCACCAATTAGGAGAGATGTATGCATTCGGTGTCGCCGTTCCTAGAAATTCAGTCACCAGATGGCGAAATTCAGTGTAAATTAATAGAAAGCGATCGCCTGACTGTAGGGCGCGATAGTCAAAACGATATTGAGCTTTCTAACCCCCAAAAGACGATTTCCCGCAAACATTGCATCTGTTGCATTAGTTGTTGTTGTCGTAGGCATTCCACAATTAATTTCGCGAGTTAGTCCCATGCCAACGGCAACACAAAGTCCAACGCATAAAACGCTTCAATGTGGAGTCCGGTATCAGGATCGCGACGGGGTAATTCAGGCAAAAGTGTATTGGTGCGGTTAAGCAAGTAATCAAGAAAGTTGAAGAAGGTGTTTCGGAAAGTGCAACCGTGATTATGACTCCTGGGTTTTCACCTCCAGAACAGGTAAATGCTGGGATTGTTTATTTTGCTTCGGATTTATATTCCTTAGCAGCCACTTGTATCTACTTATTTACAGGTGAAAACCCGATGAATTTAGATATTCCGTATAATTTAGAACGCTGGCAAAATTCTGTGAAAGTACGTCCAGAATTGGCGAAAATTATTAATAAGATGTTGGAACCTAGCCCGAAATATCGGTATCAGTCTGCGGATGAAGTAATGGCAGCACTTTATGATGCTAGATTAATTCAAAATCCAGACCCTACAGTTAAAAAACCTTGGTTATATGCTGGATTTGGAATTTTTGGTGTGTTGGCGATCGCATTCATCACATACATCATTCATCTTGTTACCCAACCACCTCCACTACCCGATAATTATTTCACCCGTGGTGAAGAATCTTTGCTGACTCAAGGTATAACATCAACTAATCCTGATTGTCTGGCTGCATATGCAAAAAAACAAGCCGGAATGAATGACTTTTCTCAAGGAAACTTCAAAAAAGCCCAGCAAAATTTTCAAGAGGCAATCAATTTATTTAAAAAAGCTGCATTGGATAACACCACTGCTGTCAAATGTTCTGTAGACCCAGAAACATTAATATTATTAAATAATGCCAAAGCAAATGATAGCACTCAACCACCACTAACTATTGCTGTCGTTAACCCAATTAACGGTACATCTGTAGAGTTCAGCAGACTCAGCGAACAAATATTACGAGGAGTTGCACATCTTCAGAATAAAATTAATGAAAGAAAAGGTATAAATGAACAATTCTTACAGGTAATAATCGCCCGCGATGATAACAGTCCAAAGATTGCTACTCGTGTTGCTAAATATATTGCTGAGAATAAAATACCTGGGGATGAAGCTTTTAATGGCAACATCTTAGCAGTAATTGGTAATTTTACTAGTGATGCAATTTTAGGCGGTGATAAAGTTTATGAAAGTGAGAAATTAGTGGCAATTTCGCCAACTAGTACAGCGGTTAGACAAAAGACAATTACATCTTCAGGCTATCAATTTAAATTGAGTAAAAACGTCTTTCGCATTGCCCCTAGTGATGCAGTTGCTACCAGCGATTTATTTGAGTACATTCAGAAGAATTTTCCTGGTGAGAAAGCTGGTACTTTCTATAATTCTGAGAAAATATACAGTAAGTCGCTCAAAGAGGCATTTGAGAAAAATTTTACACCGAAAAATGTAGCTTCATGCGATTTAGGAAAAATCACAATCGATAAATGCGATAGTCAGATTAAAAATGCAAATTTACTGATGCTATCGCTAGGTTTGGGGGAAGCAACAAATAAAGGATTATTTGCTATCCAGTTAAATAATAATAAACATCTATTTGCTGGAGATTCATTCTACAGTGAGGATAAATTAACACCTGGTTTTGCAGAGAAGGCAAAAAATATGATTCTTGCTATACCTTTTGATATTGAACTAACTCCTCAATGGTATAAAGACGAATCAATTCAACTTTGGGAAACACGATATGTTGGTTGGCGTAGTGCTACTGCACACGATGCAGCACAGGTAATTGCAGACGCTTTGCAAAAAGTAGGAAATAACCCCACCCGGCAGGGATTATACGATGTTCTAAGTAACAAAGATTTTAAATCAACGCCAGGTGCAACGGGTATAGTTGAGTTTGATGAATTGAGCGATCGCAAAGTTAAATCTGAGGACAATAATCGACTCGGTGTCTTAGTCCAAGTCAAAAACCAATGTAAACCTGAAGATCAAGTACATTATAGATTTTGCCGTATTGATCCATAGTTGATTCTATGTTAGTTGAGAGGTGAATAACTAATCTATTGAAAGTCCTTTTGACGCCAGCCATTCAGGGTTGAATATCCGTGATTGATAACGAGAACCGCTATCACATAAAATAGTTACAATGGTGTGTCCGGGTCCCATTTGTTTGGCTAGTGCGATCGCACCACCAACATTAATTCCTGTGGAACCGCCCATTAATAGCCCATCTTTTCTTAATAGCTGGTAAACTACTCGCAAAGCTTCTTTGTCATCAATTTGAATCGCATCATCAGCCGGCGCCCCTTCCATGTTTGCAGTGATGCGACTGTTACCAATACCTTCGGTAATCGAATTACCTTCTAATTTGATTTCGCCTGTTTTAATATAACTGTAAAGTCCGCTACCCATCGGATCGGCAACTACGCATTTAATCGCCGGATTTTTCTCTTTCAGGTACATCGCCACACCCGCAAATGTTCCGCCTGTGCCGGTTGCAGCTACCCAACCATCTACTTTACCATTTGTTTGCGCCCAAATTTCTGCTGCTGTGGTTTCGTAATGAGCGCGACGATTTGCTAAGTTATCAAATTGATTCGCCCAAATTGCGTTTTCCATCTCTGCGGCGATTGTGCCAGATAGTCTAACGTAGTTATTCGGGTCTTTATATGGTACAGCGGGGACGGGACGAACTTCAGCACCCAAAGCCCTCATCGCGTCCATCTTTTCTTGCGATTGAGTATCGGGAATAATAATTAAACATTTGTAACCTTTGGCATTGCAAATATGTGCTAGTCCGATACCTGTGTTACCGGCTGTTCCTTCAACGACGGTGCCACCGGGTTTGAGTAAACCTTTCTTTTCGGCATCTTCAATAATATAAAGTGCGGCGCGGTCTTTGACGGAACCTCCAGGATTGAGAAATTCTGCTTTACCAAGGATTTCGCAACCAGTTTCTTCGCTAAAGCTGGTTAAGCGAATTAGCGGTGTGTTACCTACAGTTCCGACAAAGCCGTTTTTGATATCCATGTTAAATTTACCTGAGTTCTTACCTATAAAAATTTTGGCTTATATTAGTGGTCGTATTCAGGATAAACTTAGGCAATACAAAATTACCACTGACCACAGCAGGATTTTTTAGATATTTATAAGATTTACGCTTTCCATTCGGATTCTGGAATATCTGCACCGAGCATGATGTTACGTTGCGTTCCTATAGGTAAATCACGACCTTTGTGATATGGTACAATTACCTGAAGTTGTCGGTCAATATTTCGCCATTTACGATGACTACCTTTTTGAGAGACTAACTCAAAGCCGTAACGTTGCAAGATGCTTTCAACTTCCAATGCATTCATTCTTCGGGTACGGCTCATCCAATAGTAACCTCGCGTGTAACCGCTCCGGGTGCTAGTTTAATGAAGTCGGGTTCAAGATATAATGCGATCGCTTCACGAATATTTTCTAAAGCTTCTTGCTCGGTTTCTCCGGCGGAAACGCAACCTGGTAACTCTGGACACCATACTGCCCATTCACCTGTTTCTAAATCTGGTTCAAGAATTACACGCCATTTCATTGTCATACCTCCTTGCTTTGATTTTAAACAAAGCTAGGATTAATTGATTGATGCTATTCGCTCCGGCTCAGTATATACTTAGCTAGAATTTGTATAGGCAACAACATTATTCCAAAAATCTGGCGCTGGAGGTATTGACTAGTTTACCGTTAATCTTGTTTACTAACTCCAGCCCTAATTGTTGCCGAAACTAAGGTTACTGATGGAACGTCTAGAGTCATCAAAACAGACTGAGCAAATTACACAAATGGATGCACAAAAAACTTCAGTTTCGGAGCATGAGGTGACAGCGATCGCTCCGATAGAATCTCCTAGAGATGAAAAACCTGTATCGCGACCTCGCAACCGCAAACTGTTACCCTTTTTGATCGTAGGAGTAACGTTAGGTGCTGGGGCGATCGCTGCGGGAATTTATGCTTACCGCTACATGCAGTTTGCTAAATATCACCAGGTAACAGATAATGCTTATGTTTCCGCAGATATTTATCCTGTGAATTCCCGCATTGCTGGGGTAGTTATGGCAGTTGCCAGCAAAGATAACCAATCGGTAAAACCAGGGGAAGTATTAGTACAACTCGATCCCCGCGAATACCAAGTATCTTTAGCACAAGCAAAAGCCGATTTAGAACTAGCCAAGCAACAAGCAGAAGTGGCACGGCAAAATATCAATAATGTCGTTACAATTGATACGGCGAGCGTGCGTCCACCTGCGGGAAATGCGGCTGCTCAAGCCAAAATCGCAGCTAGCAAATCACAAAGTATTAATCAGCAAGTCGAGTTAAATCGGCAACAATACAAAGCCGCACAAGCAGCGATCGCGCAAAAACAAGCACAATTAAAACAAGCTGAACTCCAGCTATCCTACACCAAAATTACTGCCATGCTCGGCGGTCAAGTTGGTAACAAAGATGTCCGAGTAGGTCAGCAGGTGCAACCAGGACAAACTCTGATGTCAGTTGTGCAGCCCAATCCTTGGGTTGTTGCTAACTTTAAGGAAACTCAGTTAGAAAAGATACGTCCGGGACAAAAAGCCGAAATCAAAATTGCTGCTTTCCCCAGTCGCAAATTTATCGGCAAGGTAGATAGTATATCACCTGCCTCTTTTAGCAGGTTTGCCCCCACGCCCCAAAATAGCCCCTCGGCTAATTCTAATAATAATAATACGGTGCAACGAGTTCCGGTGAAGATAATGCTTGAACCTGAGAGTATTCGCGGTTATGAATCTCGAATTGGTCCGGGAATTAGCGCAGATGTGACAGTGGAAACTCGATAAATCACAATTCATGTGCAGGCGATGTCTAGCGACAAGCCGCTTTGCGTCTACGCTTTACCAAACTTTACTTGTATTCAAAACAAATCCAGGTAAAATGCGATCGTCGCCACTTATTTTATCTGGATTTTCTAAACATTCCTCTGGTTGACCCGGACGATAAATATAGACTCTCCGATTCTTGCGGTCAATCAACCAACCTAGCTGTATTCCCGGTTCCCTCATATATTCTTCCATTTTTTCTTTCAAAGGTTGCAGGTTATCAGAAGCTGACCTGAGTTCAATGACAAAATCAGGACAAATTGGTGCAAACCTTTGCTGCTGTTCGCTTGAGAGAGTATTCCAACGTTCTAATTTAATCCAGGAAACATCAGGAGAACGATCCGCACCTGTTGACAGCTTAAACCCCGTACTAGAGTCAAAACAAATACCTGTACCATCCTGTTCTGCCCAAATTCCTACCTGTAAAGCAATATTAAAGTTACGATTTCCTGTTTCTGAACCAGTTGGGGGCATAATTGAGATTTCTCCAAGTTTATTCCGCTCAATGCGTAAGTCACGATTCACCTGACAGAACTCGAAAAACTGCTCGTCTGTCATTTGCATTGATGGCGGAATTAGCACGACAATAGGGGATGAAAGCATAATTTACTCCCTTTTTTATTTTTTATTTTCACTTTCTTTTAGCTTTTTTGGTAAATCTCAGGTAGGTTTACGCGAAATTTTTACTATAAATTTCTGGAACTCAAGTTGTTCTTGTGGAATCTAATATCTAAGTAATTTTACTTTTTCTTTTTTTAGCTTAATAAGCAATTTAAACTTTATTTTCGTAATATTACTGGTTTTATTTATTTGCATGTCAATTAGGATACAGTATTGTTGAATTGAAGAATGCTGTGATTATTTTATTGTCCTAGATGGGGTGGACACCAATGAAATCAGAAGGCGTAGACGCAAAGCGGCTTGTCGCTAGACATCGCTATAATGAACTCGAACGTCGAGAACGCGAACTGCGACAACGAGAAGTTGAAATACGACTCCGGGAAATGGAAGCTGATATCTATGCTGACAATACACCGATTTATAAAACTGTTAAACATCAGCCAGAAAATTCTCAAAAACTTTTGACGAAAAAAGTTATTCTCGCTGGGAAGCTTCTCGCTATCGGTGTAGCAGCGCTGGTTGCTGTGAAAATAGCTTCAATTGTCGCAGGGATTATAATTGTCACTGCGCTGACGTGGATATCTTACAAACTATTTTTTGATTCTAAAAAGCCTTAAATTAGGGATGCAATCATCATGAATCGTCAAGTTGATACTGACAAATTCATCAACGATTTAGAGCGCGTTGCTCAAGTGCGCTCAGAAATTTCCGTTTGTTTGAGCAATATTGCAGAGACAATTACTAAAGCTGAATTAGACGGAAATACATCAGGAAAGCTTAGTTTAGAACGAGATATTGAAGATATTACGATAGCGAGTAAAAATCTCAAAAACGGTGTATTTCGGCTTTTAGTTTTAGGCGATATGAAACGCGGAAAAAGCACCTTTCTCAACGCTTTGATTGGGGAAAATCTATTACCGAGTGATGTGAATCCCTGTACCGCAGTCTTAACAGTGTTGCGATATGGTTCAGAGAAGAAAGTTACTGTTCATTTCAATGATGGCAAAAGTCCTCAAGAACTTGATTTCGCCAGCTTTAAATATAAATATACTATCGACCCAACGGAAGCGAAGAAATTAGAACAAGAGAAAAAACAAGCATTTCCCGATGTTGATTATGCAGTTGTAGAGTATCCTTTACCGTTGTTAGAAAAGGGAATTGAAATTGTTGATAGTCCGGGTTTGAATGATACAGAAGCGCGAAACGAATTATCGTTAGGTTATGTAAATAATTGTCATGCAATTCTCTTTGTGATGAGAGCGTCGCAACCTTGCACTTTGGGTGAGCGTCGCTATTTAGAAAATTATATTAAAGGTAGAGGATTGACTGTTTTCTTCTTAATCAATGCTTGGGATCAGGTGAAAGAATCATTGATCGATCCGGATGATGAAGAAGAATTAAAAGCTTCTGAAGACAGATTGCGGCAAGTATTCAGCGCAAACCTGGCAGAATATTGTTATGTAGATGGACAAAATGTTTACGAAGAGCGTGTATTTGAGGTTTCGTCAATTCAAGCATTAAGACGACGCTTAAAAAATCCCCAAGCTGGGTTAGAAAAAACTGGCTTTGGAGAGTTTATGCAAGCGCTGAATACTTTTTTGACTAGAGAACGTGCGATCGCCGAATTGCGTCAAGTTAGAACTTTAGCTAGAGGTGCTTGCAATCATACCCGCGAAGCAATTGAAAGGAGGATACCATTACTTGACCAAGATGTCAACGAATTGAAAAAAAGAATTGATTCAGTTGAACCGGAATTTAGTAAGCTGACAAATATTCGCGATGAATTTCAAGCAGAAATTATCAAAACTAGAGATAATCAGGCAAGAGCGATCGCAGATTCTTTTCGCAGCTACGTTTTAAATTTAGGCAATACCTTTGAAACTGATTTCTTGCGCTATCAACCCGAATTAAATCTGTTTGATTTTCTCAGCAGCGGTAAGCGCGAAGCATTTAATTCGGCACTCCAAAAAGCCTTTGAACAGTATATCACCGATAAATTTGCCGCTTGGACTTTAACCGCTGAAAATGAAATAAATGCAGCTTTCAAACAACTTACTCGCAGCGCTTCCCAATATGGGGCATCTTACAGTCAAGTCACAGACCAAATAACCGAAAAGCTAACTGGAGAAAAGGTCAAACTCAATTCTACCACTACTGAAGATGATAACTCCCCGGAATGGGCAAAATGGGCAATGGGGTTATTATCTTTATCTAATGGAAACCTTGCCGGCTTTGCAATGGCAGGTGCCGGATTTGATTGGAAAAATATTTTGTTAAACTACTTTACTGTAATTGGTATTGGTGGGATAATTACAGCAGTCACAGGTATTTTTCTCGGACCAATTGGATTTGCTTTACTTGGATTGGGTGTAGGATTTTTGCAAGCAGATCAAGCGCGGAAAGAGTTAGTGAAAACAGCAAAAAAAGAGTTAGTAAAATATCTGCCGCAAGTAGCAGAGGAACAATCAAAAACTGTTCATGATGCAGTGAAAGAGTGTTTTGACTCTTATGAAAGAGAAGTGAGCAAGCGAATTAACGATGATATCGCTTCTCGCAAATCTGAGTTAGATAATTTGCTTCAGCAAAAAGAAACACGCGAGATAAATCGAGAAAGCGAGTTAAAGCGGTTGAAGAATTTACAGGAAGATGTAATATTTCAATTGCAGAAAATTGAAGCAGCGTATAGCAATTTGTTAGCTTATTACAGCTAACGGAAAACCTAACCCCCTAACCCCCTTCCCTACAAGGGAAGGGGGAAATCTTACTCCCCTCACCTTGTAGGGGAGAAGTTGGGGGAGAGGTTTCTGTGGTTATGAGAAAACTACTGAAACTGTCTTATGCAACAAAATGAAGTGTACAAAAAACTTTCTGATTCTCTCAAGTCTGCATCTGCATTACTCGATATAGACCGCAAATCACAACTTTATCAAGATATAATTGCTATTTCCAACCACTTAGCAAATCCTAGCTTTCGGATTGCGGTATTTGGTCCATTTAATCATGGTAAGTCAACTTTGCTAAATGCGATGTTGGGAAATCGCACTTTACCGATTGATTTAATTCCTACCACAGGTGCAGCGATTACTGTCAAGTATGGTACTGACTTGCAAACTCGCATCATTTTGGTAGATGGTACAGAAATCTATCGCAGTGGAACGGAAATTTTAAAAGAATTCGCAATTCTTGATAATAACAGACAGATGCGAAAAGATGTTGCATCTGTAGAAGTTTTCTGTCCTCATCCTTTTTTAGAAACGGGTGTAGAATTTATCGATTTACCGGGAACGAATGATAGAGAAGAACAAGATAATTTAGTGAAAGAGCAGCTATTAAGTGCAGATTTAGTAATACAATTACTGGATGCACGCAAGTTGATGACTTTAGGTGAGCGCGAAAATTTGCGAGATTGGCTATTAGATCGCAAGATTAAGACAGTTATTTTTGTTGCCAATTTTCTTAACTTACTCGAACCCGATGAACAAAAACAAGTCCAAAATCGCTTGTTGTTTGTTGCGGAAAGTTTTCGAGCGGAATTACCTGCGGGTTTTAGCAATTTATATCGCGTTGATGCTTTACCGGCTTTAAGAGCAAGATTAAAAGGTGATGTAACTCAAGCTAGCAGTAGCGGTTTAGTAGCTTTTGAATCAGCTTTGCAAAATATTGTAGGGATACTGCAACAAAATCGCGGTGGTGTGCGTTTACCAAGAGTGCAAGTAAGCGCTTCTCAAATTATACTATCATTAAAAGCGAAAATTGACCCCCTCGCTAGTGAAATTAAATCTCTTGATGAAAAAAACAAAGCCAAAATTGAAATTAAACAAAAAGCGGAAAAATTAATTCAAAAAGGCTTTAATACAAGCGTTGCTGAGTTACGCGGTTGGCTAGATTTACCGAATCTACTAACAAAATACCAAACTGAAGCAGCAGTTGCCTTAGCAGAAAATAACTTTAAATCTTGGCAAGCAAGCACTTTAAAAAAAGACTTGACAGAATTGCAATTAGCTGTAGTCAAATGGCTTTATCAAGCTTATGAATTCTTTCAAGAAGAAAGACCAGAAGATTTATTAATTAGCTTCCCAAACGTTCCCCAAATTACTTTACCTCCTAAACCGAGTAATGCCGATGATTTGAGTGAAACTGGTTCTATAGCCGTTGGTAGTGGTATTGGTTGGTTGTTAGGTGGTCCCGTCGGAGCGGCTGTAGTTGGCAGTATTTCCTATATATTAAATAAGAATATACAAAAACAAGATGAAAAATCAGCAACCGAATCTTATCATCAACAAGTTGCCCAAATTTGTATAACAGCGGCTGAAGATTATTTATCTCGCTTCAGCAGTCAAGGTTTATCAATATTAACTGAATATGAAAAAAAAGCTGATAAAGTAATTAGATTTGAAGTTGGCAAATCAGTTGAAATCACTAATAAACGTGAAGAATTGCAGCAGTTACAAAATGTATTTAATCAGTTGCTGCAAGAGTTAGAAAAAGCGAATATATCTTCAAATTATCAACCGTATCCAGATAGGGTAGATGGGGGAGACAAGGGAGACAAGGCAGACAAGGCAGACAAGGGAGACAAGGAGACAAGGAGACAAGGAGACAAGGAGAATAATTCTTTCCCCCCCTCCCCCCCTCCCCCCATCTCCCCATCCTCCCCTCCCCCCATCCCCCCCTCATCCCCTTCATCCCCAGAACAAGTTGAAGCGCAATTTCGCACTTGGGAACTTGATGAGGAAATAGCGCAAATGAAAGCGGAAATGGGTTCAACAGGGAAACAGCAGAATAAAACTCAAAGCAATAAAACAGAAGCAGAAAAAGACAAAATTACTCGCGCTTATGCAACTTTAGAAGTGCAATCTAATGCTTCATTTGCTGAGATGAAACAAGCTTATCGAATTTTAGTAAAAAAATGGCATCCAGATTTATTTATTGATAAGCCGCAACTACAAAAAGAAGCGCAAGAGAAAATGCGGCTGATTAATGAAGCGTACACAATATTATCTAATCAAAAATAGCTATTACCAAACTTTACTCATATTAAGAATAAACCCAGGTAATACCGACTCGCCACTTATGTTATCAGGATTTTCTAGACATTGCTCTGGCATTCCCGGACGATAAATATAGACTCTACGATTCTTGCGGTCAATCAACCAGCCTAACTGTATTCCCGGTTCTCTCATGTATTCTTCCATTTTATCCTTCAAAGGTTGAAGGTTGTCGCTTGGCGATCGCAGTTCAATTACAAAATCAGGACTTAGGGGAGCAAACTTTTGCTGTTGTTCGCTGTCAAGAGTATTCCACCGTTCTAGTTTAATCCAGGAAGCATCAGGCGTTAGCGTTCGCGTAGCGTCTCCGTAAGGAGAAGCTCCTCCAAAGGAGGCTCGCTCTGCACCTGTTGATAACTTAAATCCCGTGCTGGAGTCAAAACAAATACCTGTGCCGTCTTTTTCTGCCCAAATATATAACTGTCCGGCTAAATTGAAGTTACGATTTCCTGTCTCTGACCCAGTTGGGGGCATAATTGATATTTCTTTAAGTTTATTCCGCTCAATGCGTAAGTCACGATTCACCTGACAAAACTCGAAAAATTGCTCGTCTGTCATTTGTATTGATGACGGAAGTTGCAATATCAAAGGAGATGAAAGCATAATTCTTAACCTTACTCACTTTTATTCTTTATTTTCACGCAAACACCCCATAAAAGTGAAAGGTAGGGCATATACCCTACCTTTGCAAGAGAAATTATTTCCGGATTAACAAAAAAAGGGTAATGGGTAATCGGGAATGGGGAATGGGGATTTAAAGAGGGGGAAAGGGAAAAGGGAAAAGGGAAAACGGAAAAAAAAGAATTATTACCAATGACGGCAGATGCTCCACGCAGGTGAACTCCAAGACCGCACTGCCTCCCCAATGCCCAATGCCCAATGCCCAATGCCCAATGCCCAATGCCCAATGCCCAATTACCTATTCCCCTTTGCTTCTACTTATTCGGCTGAGGAGTCATCCGCAGATAAGGCTTGACTTCCTCATAACCTTTGGGGAATTTCTGCTTCAGCACTTCTGGATCTTTCAGCGAGGGGACAATTACGACATCTTCGCCGTCTTTCCAGTCAGCTGGTGTGGCTACACTGTAGTTATCAGTCAGTTGCAGTGAATCAATTACTCGCAGAATTTCATCAAAGTTGCGTCCTGTGCTGGGGGGGTAGGTGAAGGTGAGACGCAGTTTTTTATCCGGATCGATAACGAAGACCGATCGCACTGTTACGGTATTAGCAGCGTTAGGGTGGATCATGTCGTAAAGGTCAGAAACTTTACGATCTGGATCTGCCAAAATTGGATAGTTAAGGGTGGTGTTTTGAGTTTCTTCGATATCTCCTACCCATCCTTTGTGGGAGTCAACATCATCAACGCTAAGGGCGATCGCTTTCACGTTGCGCTTGTCAAATTCTGGTTTCAGTTTGGCAACTGTACCTAATTCGGTGGTGCAAACAGGTGTAAAGTCTGCGGGGTGGGAAAATAGTATTACCCAGTTATCACCTGCCCAATCGTAAAAATTTATGTCGCCGTGTGTAGAGGCTTGCGTAAAGTTGGGTACTGTGTCACCTAGACGGAGAGTCATGTCAGAATCCCTGTGGTTATAAAGGCATAAAGTATTGTACTATGCGATCGCCACATATAACCCCGGTTGTCCAATCGGGGTTTGGCAGTTTGCAACAAAATTTTAAGTTATGTTGTTTACCGCAAAGTTGCTAAATTCGATGTCAAAATTTGATTGTATGCTTGGATCGTTTGACGAGCGATCGCTTCCCAACTGAAATTTTGCAATGCATATTCTTGGGCACGCAATCCCCGACGCCGACATTCTGCGGGGTTTTGCAAAGCTTCTCTTAACAATTCTACAAGCGATTCCACATCTGTTGTACCCACCCACCCAGACTCGCTATCGCGCACCTGATGCCAAATATGCACTTGGTCTGAGATAATTACAGGTACTTGCGCTACCATCGCCTCAGCGACAGCAATCCCGAAATTTTCATAATACGATGGCAAGACGAATAAATCTGCCGCTTGCAGCAAAGCTGATTTTAATTCACCCGTAACAAAACCTGTAATCGTGGTGTGCGATCGCAAAGGTGAATTTTCTATCTGCAATCTTATCTTTTCTTCATAATCTGGATCTTGAGGATTCGTTCCCGCCAAGACAAAATAAAAATTCCCACCTTCGGCTAACAGCTTTTCCAAAGCCGGAATCAGTAAATTTAACCCCTTTTTCGGGTCAATTCGCGACATAAAAAGCACCAAAGCCACATTAGACGGGATACCAAACTGATTCCGAATTGTATTTTCTTTCCCCCTCTCTCCCCCTCCCCCTCTCCCCCCCTCTCCTCCTGGGGGAATAACACCCAAAGGAATCACCAAATCATGCGTAGAAACTCCAAATCGTTCTGATATTTTTGCTTCCTGATCGCTGGTAAAATGAATTGCAGCTGCACCCGCTAAATTTGCCCGTTCTAAAAATGTGGCGTAAAGCTGTTTTAATTGCTTTTTCTTGCGTAAATCAGCCGGATCGAGAGTACCCAAAGGACGCAAAATGTAAGGTAAATTTTTCTGCCGGCACACAGTCGCAGCCGCACTACTTATAGGAGAGAATAAAGCATGAATATGTGCTAAGTCAAATTCATGAGCGTGATTATTTAACCACTTTAATAAATCAAGAGAAAACTTATAGCGACGAAACGGCGAACAACGAAAGTAAATTATTTCATAACCATCCTGTTTCACCGGGCAATTTAAGGGAACATCCAAAGGTTTTTGACCAGAATCACCATTACTATCTGTAGTGAGAATAGTAACTTTTACATTTTCTTGTGCCAATGCCGAAGATAGTCCTAATACCATTTGACTGGGACCACCGTAAATCAAAGAAATTGAAGGGACAATTTGCAAAATTCGCATCTTAATAGTTAGGAGTTAGGAGTTAGGAGTTATTAGCAAAAGTCAAATTAAATTTGTAGGGTGCGTTACGGACGATAGTCCTAACGCACCGTTTGAAATTGGTGCGTTACTTCGTTAACGCACCCTACGACTACTAAGCAATTCTTTGTAGAATTCTAATTGCTGTTTTGCTAAAGCTTTATTCGTATATTGAACCATCGCTTTTTGATAACCCATTTCTCCCAACTTTTCCGCAAATTCTGGCTTTTCCATTAATTGCGATAAGCAATCAGCCAAAGCTTTAACATCGCTTTCCGGAAAGACTAACCCAGCATCACCAATTACATGAGGAATTTCGCCAGAATTGGAACCAATCACCGGAACTTGACAAGCCATTGCTTCAATTAACACATGACCAAATTGTTCTTTCCAACCCGCAGAAGTTAAAGTTTTAAATTTATAAGTTGTTTCTGAAGGCAACACCAAAGTACTCATTAAATTGATATATTTGGCAACTTCATCGTGGGGTACACTTTCCACCAAGATAATTCTGTCTTTAAAGTTGTTTTCTGCGGCTTTGTTCATTAATTCTGATTGCAACGCACCCCGCCCAATTAAAAGTAACTTCCAAGATTTATCTTTTAAAGTAGCTAAGGCATCTACAAGCGTCAGCAAGCCCTTTTCTGGAACAAAACGTCCGACAAAGCCAACTACAAATTCATCTGGTTTAATACCCAATTTAGCCGCTAATTCTGGTTGAGGCTTGCGAGTAAATAAAGTTTCATCCACACCTAATTGCGGCATGACTTTAATTGAATCTTTATATCCTCGTTGTCTGAGAATTTCTGCCCCATCCTGATTTCCGGAAATGATACCGTGGCTATTATTCAGGTTGTATTTTTCTAATAAAGCTGCGGGTAATTTGAGTTCGTATGGCAGATTCCACCAAGTAAAAAAGATATTTTTTGCTTTTAGTCCCAATAGCTTATTTAAAGTAATCATTTGAGCGTAAGACAGTCCGCGAGAACCTTGTTCTACTTGGATGATTTGGGGGCGAAACTGTCGCAACAAAGATATTAAATCAGCGCCAAAGGTGAGAAGTCCTTGATGATTTTGACTGAAGTTAGAAATCGGAACTATTTTAAATGCGCCTTCATCGCGGTATTGCGTTTCAATAATTTTGTTTTGTACGCCTCCGGGTTTCCAGCGTTTGGGAACTACAACTGTTACTTCAATTCCCGGTTCTAGTTGAGATAAAGCGCGTAATTTTTCGCAATTAAGGTCTACAATATAAGTGTGACTGGCAACTAAAATTTTCATTAATGTTGTTGGTTGATAATTGTTGGTTGTTGATTGATGGTTGTAAGTTGTTAGTTGTTGGTTATGGTTGTTAGCTGGGAATGGAGAATTTTCTAGTGCCCAGTCCCCAGTCCCTAGTCCTTAGTCCCTAGTTTTATTTGGAAGCTAAAATTTGCTCTTGTCCGGTTACAGGCAAATCGTTATAATCTTGGCGATCGCGTTGAGTGTAAATTTGACCATCATTCCAAGCTGATTGAATGACTGTACCCACGGCTTTGAGAAAACCCAAAGAGTAGAAAACTAAGCGGGTAACAATTTTAATCGGGGAACCGCTTTTGTGACAAGGAGGACGTCCCAGGACGTGACAATCAAATAAACGTGCGTATAAGCGTAAAGCTTGGGTAGCGGTGAGGTTTTTCAGTCCTAATAAAAAATGGTTGTGGTAAAAGGTCATTTGATATTTGAGCGATCGCATACTAATATCATGACAACCCCCCGTCTCTTCCCCTAAATGCACTAAATCAGCTTCTGGGTCATACCAAATCTTATATCCCGTCTGCCGCACGCGCAAACAAAAGTCAGATTCCTCCCGCACTGCACTACCGCGAAACCTCTCATCAAACCTCAGTCCGTACTTGGTAAAAATCTCGCGACGGAAAGACATATTACAACCCCTCGCTGTCAGCACTTGCTGGGGTTTAACTGTATGCACCAAATCAATATGATACCAAGCGATTCCTGGGTCCATTGCTTCGGGAGGCAAATATTCAATCTCCAAGTCCCCTCCAGAATCACCCAGTTTCATTCTGTCAAATACTCGCCCCGCAACGGCTCCTATTTCTGGTTTTTCTAGATAATTTTTGGCATGAGCCGCTAAAAATCCACTTGGTAACTGTACATCATCATCAATAAACAAAATTATCTCACCTGATGAGCGCCGCACAGCATAATTACGCGCTCCAGGTAAACTTGCCCAATCCAAGCGGAACCATTTAATTTTATCTGCTGCTGAGAGTTCTTCTAAATAAGCTTGAATTTCTGGTTGATGTTTGGGGGTTTGGTCTACAACCAAAACTTCAAAATTCGGGTAATCCTGTTTGAGGACATCCACAAGGCTATCACGCAGCGGTTCCTCACGACCATAGGTCGGTATAATCACGGAAATTAAAGGTAAATCCATATGAATTTTAGATTTTAGATTTTAGATTTTAGATTTTAGGAGTCAAAAGTCAAAAGTCAGAAGTCAGAAGTCAGAAGTCAGAAGTCATAAAAATTCTTCCCCCACTCCCCCTCTCCCCCACTCCCCCACTCCCCTACTTCCGACGCTTTCCCTGATTTCCTTCTGCTTGTGCCTCTTTGAGTCTTTCTTGTTTGTCAATTTCTGGCAACTTTAAAAGAATTCCAGCGGCAAACCAGTAATAAACAGCAACAGGATCGACATCTAGAGGGTAGTAGTAGGTGTTGTAACTAATAAACAATATAAACACCCATAAAGCAGCTGCGTAACTGCGGAAATTACGGTTTTTTATCAAACGGTATGTCCGGAAGCAGACGACTGTTAAAGTTGTCACCAAAGCTAAAAATCCTAGTACTCCGAAAATGCCAATTTCATAAAGCAGTTTCGGGTAGTAGGTTTCTACCAACTTTGTTTGACCTAAAGCACGGGCAGAGTTAGTCGCTCGACCTAAACCACTTCCGAAGGGTCCTTTTGAGTTTTTCCAATTCTCCTCGAATTGATCGACGATAAATTGTTGAGGAGGTGACGCATTCCAACGACTGACAAAGCTATCCGTCCTTTCTTGTACAACTGTGGGATTGCTGACTATGGCAATTGTCAGAATTAGGGCAAGTCCCATTCCTAAGGGGATAAAGCGTTTGAGGTTTCCCAGTTGACCGGTAAGCAATAGTAAAAGTACGAAACAGGTGGGGACTAAGGCTAAGGCAATTCTTTGTCCAGAAATAACTGCATTAACAAACACTGTGACTAAAGAACCTAAACCTACAATTCGCCAAAGAATTGAGGGATCGCTAAAGCCAGTGCCAAAGGTAAAAAAGGTACTAGAAATGAGGAACCATGCCCACTGCCAAGGAGCAACAAAGGTTCCTGGTAAGCGAATCATCCCTTGACTCGGACTATAAACTAGAGAACCGCCAATATAACATCTAGCTTCAAGTGTGGCTTTAAATAAATCAGCACCTACTGCATTTCTAGTACCTTGACATATACCTGTCAGTAGCAAAAAATACTGGAGAAAACCCAAGATACAGGAGACAAGTATTAGGACAACTTGTAAGCGCGACAAAATGAGAAAATCCCGCTTGTCACGAATCAGGTAGTAATAACAAGTAATCAGGGGTAAGTAGCCTAATAATACTTTCAGCCCGAGAATACCCATTCCTAAGGGTACTTCTTTAGGTGCGTCTTGCAGTAATCCAGCTGGAGGAGGACTTAACTGTTGAGCGCCATTGACAAATAGTAAAGTTATGGTGCAGGAGGCTAATAAAATATATAGTGGCGTTTTCAGGGCTTGGGGAATTAGCAGAGGTAGTCGCCGCTTTTTAGAAAGTTGCCAAATTGAAATCAACGCTGGAATGTAGAAAGCGTCTTTGGCTAATTGAAGTATAGGGCTGTTACCGATGTAGTAAGTAATAGTACCACCCAAAGGTACGTAAATAAGAAAGGCAAAAAGCGCTTGTCGGGGGTATTTAAAACAAAGAGCGATAATGATGATTCCGGCTACACCCGGAACTGCGGCTTTAATTCCGCCGACTACAGCCAGCAAAATGCCGACGACGATCGCCACAGAAACAGCTTTGGTAAGTAAGCCGATGAATTCTTTACGCGCTTTGGTTGCTTTGCGTTTTTGGGCTAACCTTTCTTGCAGGCTAAGAGGAGGAGTTTCTGGTTGGAAGTGCTTTTTTTTTGAGCGCTTGGATTTTTTCTTAAGTTTTAGCATCGCGGAATGGGTAATGGGTAATGGGTAATGGGGAATGGGTAATGGGGCATGGGGCATGGGGCATGGGGCATGGGGCTTTTTTAAGAGGGGGAAAGGGGAAAGGGGAAAGGAAAAGAATTATTACCAATGCCCATTGCCCAATGCCCAATGCCCCATGCCCCATGCCCAATGCCCAATTCCCAATGCCCAATGCCCCATGCCCAATTCCCAATGCCCAATGCCCATTGCCCATTGCCCTATGCCCAAATCGCTTATTCTGCTAGGTGTTGCTGGACTTGTGAGACTAATTCTTTTGTCCAGTAATGAGCAACTTTTTCATTGGCAGCTTCTACCATAACTCTGATGACCGGTTCTGTACCAGAAGCGCGAACTAGTATTCTACCGGAATCGCCCATTGCGGTTTCGGCTAAAGCGATCGCTTGTTGTATGGGTTCGCAATTCTTCCATCCCAATCGGCGATCGCGATCTACAACGCGCACGTTCTGCAATAATTGCGGATAAGTTTCAAAGCTTCGATCTACCAGTTCTCTCAAGGAAACATTGGCTTCTTTGACTAAAGCGGCTATGTGTAAAGCTGTTAATAAACCATCGCCCGTGATACCATAATGACGGCACAATATGTGACCGGATTGTTCGCCACCTAGCATTGCGCCTGTTTGCAACATTTCCGCTTGAACGTATTGATCGCCAACTGCTGTGCGAGTTAGCTTACCACCAATTTGTTTCCAAGCTTTCTCGAAGCCTAAGTTCGCCATGACGGTGGAAATTATTAAGTTATCTGGCAGTTGTTGTTTTTGTTGCAAGCTGCGTCCCCAGAGATAGAGGATGTAATCGCCGTTAACTTGTCTGCCGATATTATCTACTGCTAAGACGCGATCGGCATCCCCATCAAAAGCAAAGCCGATGTCAGCATTATGTTCTTTGACTGTTTGGGCGAGAATATCTAGGTGAGTGGAACCGCAGTTAACGTTAATGCGAGATCCATCCGCTTCGTTATGCAAACAGATTACTTCTGCCCCCATTTCTCTAAATACTGCTGGTGCCAACTTAACTGCTGCACCCCAAGCCAAATCTAAAACAATCTTCATTCCCTGAAGACTTACAGCATTCTCCAAAGGTTGTTGCAATGCCGAGGCATAATTTTTTATTAACTCCGGGCGCGAGTAATGCCGTCCACAATTACTAACAATAGCAGGTAATATCGCCTTGCCGCGCAGCCCCGCTTCAATTGCTGCCTGTAACAGTTGCGGTAACTTAGCACCGTTTGCCCCAAAAATTTTAATGCCGTTGTCTTCTGGTGGGTTGTGACTGGCAGAAATCATCACTCCACCAATCGCATCACTGAGGCTGACCAGATAAGCTACGGTAGGAGTTGGGCACAATCCTAAATACCAAACCTCTATCCCCGCTGCGGTTAACCCAGCACTCAAAGCCATTGCCAGCATATCGCTGGAGTTTCTCGAATCTTGCCCCAGAATCACTGGTCCTGGATTGGCAGCATGGTTACGTAAAACAATACCCGTCCAAAAACCTACTTGCAATGCTAAAGGCGCACTCAGCAATTCTCCCACTTTTCCGCGAATGCCGTCTGTACCAAATAGGGGATTTGCTGGTAGTGCGATTAAATTAGATGCAAAACTGTCTTCTATACCTTTTGTCGCTTCAGATTCAGTTGCTGAACCACCACGAAAGCCGTTTTCAGTTTGAGTTATATATGAAACCATTGATTTAAACACTCCACACACTCACACAGGAGAATAGCACTTTACAATTTCTTCAACAATTCTGACAGAATATCTTTTCATCAGGACAATATACTAGTTCCCTTGCGCCTTAAATTTCTTTTGAACCAAATGTTATTACGCAATAATACTGAAATTTATTTTAGAATAGTATATGTGATTATCAATATTTCATGAAGATTTTTCTTTACTTAAGTAGCGATCGCCAAAATATCTTTTTTCCTTTATCCTTTTTTCAAGTCAGTCTGTATTTGGGAAAAAATGTATTAAATAATTCATATTATCTTCATTAATCTCAGTCTTTACCATGATGTAAATTTGCCGATATTTGAAAAAAGACAGATAAAAATATCAAAAAAATTACTTTTCAAAAGGGACAGGGGGACAGGGGGAAAGGGGAAGCAGGGGGACAGTGGGACAGGGGGACAGGGG